>CAKUMG010000057.1 GCA_934667465.1 uncultured Actinoplanes sp.
GTGCGCGGGCTTGAGCGCGCCGAGCGCGTCGAGATCCGGCGCCTCCGCGAACGCCTTCTCGGCGTCGGCGATGGCGGCCTCGAGCGCCTCGGGGGCCAGCAGGGCGGCCTGCTTCGGGTCGTACGGATCGTTGCGGTAAGACATGGTAGGGCGAACTCCCTCACACCGGATGAGCCATGCGGCAGTCTACGGAGGCGCGGCTGGGCCGCAGCCCGCCGGTCAGGGAGTTCGCTCTTCCAGGAAAAGGAGTCAGCGCCCGCGACCAGCGGGCCGGCTAAAGACCTGACTCATGATTCCCCCAGCGACAAGGAGCGTTGCGCTCTGGCAGAAGAATACAAGCAGACCGCCGCGGCAGCAGCCAGGTTAAGGCTCTCGGCCCCACCGTACAGCGGCACCCGAACCCTCTTGTCTGCATTTTTCAGGACTTCGTCGGGCAGCCCGTGCGCTTCCGATCCGAAAATCCACGCGGTCGGCGCGGCCAGCGCACCGTCGTCGAGCAGCCCGTCGAGATCCGTGTCGCCGTGACCGGTCGTCGCGAGCACCTGCAGCCCGGCCGCCCGCAGCAGGTCGGCGATGTCGAGCGGCGCCCGGACGACGTCGACGTTGAAGAGGCTCCCGGCGGAGGACCGGACACACTTGCCGTTGTACGGGTCCACGGCATCACCCGCGAAGATGACCGCCCCGGCACCGGCCGCGTCGGCGGTGCGCAGGATCGTCCCCGCGTTGCCCGGGTCGCGGATCTCGGCGACCACGGCCACCAGCCGCGGCCCCTTCGCCAGGGCCTCGGTCAGCGGCACGTCCACCTGCTCGCACACGGCGACGAGGCCCTGCGGCTGCACGGTCTCGGCGAGCGCCGCCAGCCCCTCCTCGGTCACCGGCGACACCACCGGCGCCTCCAGTGCGAGGTCGCCGTGCCGCTGGAGGGCGTCGTCCGTACCGAACAGCTCCAGCACCACCCCGGCGGCGAGCGCGGCGCGCACGGCCTGCGGCCCCTCGGCGAGGAAGCGACCCGCCTTGTCCCGGTCGCGGCGGCGCTGCAGCCGCTTGGCCGCGACGACACGCGGGGTACGGGGTGTGAAGCTCACGAATCTCCTGACGAACGGCGAAGCTGCCGGCAGCGAAGCTGACGAACGGCGGGGCTGACGAACAGCGAGGCTGACAAACAGCGAAGCGCCCCCCGGTGACCCGGAAGGCGCCTCGCGAACGTGCGGTGCGAAATCAGGCAGCCTGCGCGGCAGCGCCGCCGGTGCCCTCGGCCGCCACGGCGGCCCGCGCGATCTCGACGATCGCCGCGAACGAGGCGGCGTCGTTGACGGCCAGGTCGGCCAGGATCTTGCGGTCCACCTCGACACCCGCGAGCTTGAGGCCCTGGATGAGGCGGTTGTAGGTCAGGCCGTTGGCCCGGGCGCCCGCGTTGATACGCGTGATCCACAGCTGGCGGAAGTCGCCCTTGCGGTCACGGCGGTCGCGGTACGAGTACTGCATCGAGTGCAGCACCTGCTCCTTGGCCTTGCGGTACAGGCGCGAACGCTGACCGCGGTAACCGCTGGCGGTCTCCAGCAACGTGCGACGCTTCTTCTGCGCGTTCACTGCCCGCTTGACGCGTGCCATTTCAGTACTCCTAACAGAGGAACGGGTGTGGCTCGCGTCAGCGGCCGAGCAGCTTCTTCACGCGCTTGGTGTCGGCCTTGGCCACTTCGACCGTACCGGTCATCCGGCGGGTGACCTTGGAGGACTTACCCTCCAGCAGGTGACGCTTGCCGGCCTGCTCGGTGCGGAGCTTCCCGCTGCCGGTGACCTTCACCCGCTTACCCATGCCGGTGTGGCTCTTCATCTTCGGCACTTGACGCCTACTCTCATCTGTTCCCGGGGCTGTTCAGGGCCCCGGGAGCCCAATCACCACCCACCCGCCCGAAACGGATGGGAACCAGTTTATTCAGTCGTGCTGGTGGCGGTCTCCGCCGCGGGCGCCACGGCGGTGTCGCCCTCACGCGGCTCCCGGCCGGCGGGCCGGGAAGCCTCGACGGCGGCCGCAGCCGCCACCTTGGTGGCCCGGTGAGGGGCCAAAACCATGATCATGTTGCGGCCGTCCTGCTTGGGACTGGCCTCGACGAAGCCGAGCTCCGAGATCTCCTCGCTGAGCCTGCGCAGGAGCCGGAAACCCAGCTCGGGGCGGCTCTGCTCGCGACCGCGGAACATGATCGTCACCTTGACCTTGTCGCCCGCCTTGAGGAACCGCACCACGTGACCCTTCTTGGTCTCGTAGTCGTGCGGGTCGATCTTCGGGCGGAGCTTCATCTCCTTGATGACGGTCTGCTGCTGGTTACGCCGCGACTCGCGTGCCTTCAGTGCGCTCTCGTACTTGAACTTGCCGAAGTCCATGAGCTTGCACACCGGAGGGCGCGCCATGGGCGCAACCTCGACCAGGTCCAGGTCGACGTCCCCGGCCAGCTGGAGGGCGCGCTCGAGCGGGACGATGCCCACCTGCTCACCCTCGGGGCCGACCAGACGGACTTCCCGTGCCCGGATCTGCTCGTTGACGCGTGGTTCGACGCTGATGGGGCCTCCTCAGAACGGGGACAAACTGTCACTACTACCAATGTCGGTCGGCCTCACGTCGGCCCTCACACCACTGGGCGACGGGAAAGCAGAAGGCCCTGGCGAATCCGGTGAAGCAGATGCTCTGCTCACAACAGATGCCAAGGCCCGCTCGACCGGTCATCGGCGTCCCGTTGAAGAACGCACACCCCATCGCGGATAATCCCGCGACCGGGTTGACCGGACCCAGCTGTCCAAGGGACGGCGTGCGTCCCGGAACAGAATGGGTGGGAACCAGCGGGCTCCTCTTTCGCGCCGGCCACTCGAGTGAGGGCAGGCGTGGTCGACTGCCCGCTAGCTTACCAGCTCAGGACGACGCGGCGGAATGGAGGGCGCGCAGCGCCCGCACACCCTCGACCGCATAGTCCTTGTCGGTCGCCTGCAGGGCGTGCACCGGGACCGTCTCGTCGTCGTGCAGTTCCAGCATCGCCCACGGCGAGTTCCGGTCGAAGCGCACCGCGCGCACCGCCGACCAGGGCAGCTCCACCCCGCCGATCACGTTGCGGACCTTGACGCCCTCGGCGGTGGCCCAGACCCGCGGGCGCTGGAACGCCATGATGCCGAGCCCCATCAGGATGCCGAGCCCGATCATCGCGCCTTGGTCGCCGCGCTCGAACTGCCCGGGCCCGGTGCCCGTCGCCCCGTGCAGGCCGAAGCTCAGCACGGTGAAGAGGATCACGATGGCGGCGGCGAGCACCGCCGTGACCCATCGGATCCGCTGCGGGCGGTAGACCGCCGCCGGGGCCTCTGTGCTCACGTCGACCATTTTTGCATCCTCACAATCGGCAGTTGGAGATGTCGGTCACGAGGATGGCGCGCGCGCCGATCTCGTACAGCTCGTCCATGGTCCGGTGCACGCCCGCGCGGCTCACCATCGCCTGCACGGCCACCCAGCCCTCGCGGTGCAGCGGGGAGACGGTCGGCGACTCGATGCCGGGCGTCACGGCGGTGGCGTGCTCCAGCAGGTCGGCACGCACGTCGTAGGCGAGCATCACGTAGCCGCGGGCGACCAGCACGCCCTGGAGCCGGCGCAGCAGCTGCGCGGCCTTGGCCTCGTCCTCACCCTCCTCCTCGCGCCCGATGAGGATCGCGGAGGACCGCAGGATCGGCTCGCCCATCGTGACCAGGCCGGCCTGCCGCAGCGTCGCGCCGGTCTCGACGACGTCGGCGATCAGGTCGGCCACGCCGAGCCGTACGGCATTCTCGACCGCGCCGTCGAGGCGGACCACCTCGGCCTTGAGGTCGTGCTCGTCGAGATAGCGCTGGACCACGCCGGGATAGGCGGTGGCGACGCGACGGCCACCGATGGCGAACTCGTCGGTGCCGGTCGGGACGGCCCAGCGGAACGTGGCGCCGCCGAAGCCGAGGTCGAGCAGCTCGCGGGCCGGGACACCGGAGTCGACGAGCAGGTCGCGGCCGGTGATGCCGAGATCCAGGTCACCGGATCCCACGTACGTGGCGATGTCGCGCGGCCGCAGGTAGAAGAACTCGACGTTGTTGTCCTCGTCACGGCAGACGAGGTCCTTGGGATCGGTGCGCTGGCGGTAGCCGGCGTCGCGCAGCATCTGGGCGGCCGGTGCGGACAGGGTTCCCTTGTTGGGGACGGCGATGCGCAACATATCGACGTGCTCCTTCTTCGGTTCCAATGAGAGCGGAGGGCACGTCAGAGATGTCGGTACACGTCCTCGAGCTTCAGACCGGAGGCGATCATGAGGCATTGTGCCTGGTAGAAGAGCTGCGAGATCTCCTCGGCGGTGCGCTCGGGACCCTCGTGCTCGGCCGCCATCCAGGACTCGGCCGCCTCCTCGACGACCTTCTTCCCGATGAAGTGCACGCCCTTGTCCAGCGCGGCCACGGTCCCCGAACCCTCGGGTCGCTCCGCCGCCTTCGCCGACAGCTCGGCGAACAACTCTTCGAACGTCTTCACGAGAGCCGATTGTTGCAGCTCATTACGGGGTGGCAACGGACGGCCCCACCCCGTCCCACCTTGGCCTAGGCTGCCGGGCATGGTCAGCAGAAACACCTTCGCCGCGCTGGGCAGCGCGGTCGTGCTCCTCACCTCCCTCGCGGCGTGCGCGCCGGCGGACGAGGACGACGCCCCCACCGCCGCCGGATCGGCCTCCGCCTCCGCCGCGGCCTGCGCACCGGGCGCGCTGGGCACCCTCACCCCGGGCAAGCTCACGATCGGCACCGACAACCCGGCCTACGAGCCGTGGTTCACCGAGAACAAGCCGGCCAACGGCAAGGGCTTCGAGTCCGCCGTGGCCTACCAGGTCGCCGAGCGCCTCGGCTACCCGGCGGCGAACGTGGCGTGGACGAACGTGACCTTCAACAACGCCATCGCACCGGGCCCCAAGACGTTCGACTTCGACATCAACCAGTTCTCGATCACCCCCGAGCGCCGGAAGGCCGTCGACTTCTCGGCGCCCTACTACCTCGTCCGGCAGACCGTGATCACGACCAAGGGCTCGAAGGTCGACGGCGCCACCTCGCTCGCCGCGCTCAAGGACGCCAAGCTCGGCGCGCAGGTCGGCACCACCAGCTACCAGGTCATCGACGAGGTCATCAAGCCGTCGGCGAAGCCGCAGGTCTACAACAACAACGACGACGCCAAGGCGGCGCTGGAGAACGGCCAGGTCGACGGGATCGTCGTGGACCTGCCGACGGCGTTCTACATGACCGCCGCCGAGCTGGACAACGGCGTCATCGTCGGCCAGCTGCCGCAGGCCGGCACCCCGGAGCAGTTCGGCCTGGTCCTGGACCTAAGCTCCGAGCTCACCCCGTGCGTCAGCGGCGCGGTCGAGCAGCTGCGCCAGGACGGCACCCTCGCCGAGCTGGAGAAGACCTGGCTCACCGCCGGCGGAGCGCCCGAACTTTCGTGACGAGCAACTCCTACCACCCCAGTGAGATCCAGCTCGGGCGGATCGCCTACCGGAGACGGCAGACGGTCCGCTCGGTGCTGCTGGCCGCCGTCTCCACCGCGGTCGTCGGCGTCGCCCTCGTCGTGGGCATCACCGGCGCCCCCGGCTGGGAGCGCGTCAAGGCGTCGTTCTTCAACGGCGACATCGCCCGGAAGTACCTGCCCGACATCCTCGACGGGCTCTGGCTGAACCTGCGCCTGCTCGTCGTCTGCACGCTCGCCGCGCTGGCGCTCGGGCTGCTGATGGCGGTCGCGCGGACCCTGCGCGGGGCGGTCTTCTTCCCCGTACGCGCGATGGCCACCGGTTACACGTACGCGTTCCGCGGTTTCCCGCTCATCATCGTGCTGTACGTGTTCACGCTGGGCATCCCCGGTCTGCGGCTCGAGGGCATGCCCAGCGTGCTGGTGCTCGGCGGCGCGGCGCTCGTGGTCGTCTACGGCGCCTACCTGGCGGAGGTGTTCCGGGCCGGCATCGAGTCGGTGCACCCCAGCCAGCTGGCGGCGGCGCGCTCGCTCGGGCTCACCTATCGGCAGACCATGCGGCACGTGGTGCTGCCCCAGGCGGTCCGCCGGGTCACCCCGCCGCTGCTCAACGACGTCGTCGCCCTGCAGAAGGACGTCGGCCTGGTGTCCCTGGCCGGGCCGATCGACGCGGTCCGGGCGGCGCAGATCGCCACCGCCCAGGAGGCCAACTTCACGCCGTACATCGTCGCCGGCGTGCTGTTCGTGCTGCTCGCCCTGCCGTTGATCGGCGTCACCGACTGGGTCACGCTGCGCGCGGCCCGCCGCCAGTCCTCGGGAGCCTGACCGTGCTGTCCTGTCAGAACCTGCGCAAGACCTTCGGCGGGCACGCGGTCCTCGACGACCTGTCGCTGGAGGTCGAGGAGCACCAGGTCGTGGCGCTGATCGGCGCCTCCGGCTCGGGCAAGTCCACGCTGCTGCGCTGCCTCAACCTGCTGACCCCGATCGACGACGGCGTGATCCGCCTCGACGGCGAGGACATCACCGACCCGCGGGTCAACCCCGACCTGGTCCGCCGCAAGATCGGCATGGTGTTCCAGTCGTTCAACCTGTTCCCGCACATGACGGTGCTGCGCAACATCACGCTCGCGCCGCACAAGGTGCACAAGCGCCAGGCGCGCGAGATCGAGGAACAGGCCATGGAGTGGCTGCGCCGGGTCGGCCTGGACGCCAAGGCGGACAGCTATCCGGACCGGCTCTCGGGCGGGCAGCAGCAGCGCGTGGCGATCGTCCGGGCGCTGGTCAACAGCCCCCGGCTGCTGCTGCTCGACGAGGTCACCTCCGCGCTCGACCCGGAGCTGGTCGGCGAGGTGCTCACCATGATCCGCGGCCTCAAGGAGGACGGGATGACCATGGTGCTGGCCACGCACGAGATGGGCTTCGCCAAGCAGGTCGCCGACAAGGTCGTCTTCCTCGACGGCGGGCGCGTGCTGGAGTCGGGGCCGCCGGAGCAGGTGCTCGGCGACCCGGTCGAGCCCCGCACCCGCCAGTTCCTGGCCCGCATCATCGAGGCCGGCCGGCTCTGAGTCAGCGAGGCCGCCGGCCGTGAAGAAGCGCGACCGGCCGGCTCCGAGGAAGCACGACCGGCCGGCTCCGAAGGACGGCCGGCGTCGGAACCGACCGGCTCCGAGGAGAACGAGGCCGGCGGATCCGGAACCGCCCGGTTCGGAGAGGCGTCAGCGCCCGAGGAACTCGCGCAGCACCGGGGCGAGGGTCGCGGCCGGGACACCGTGCCACTCCCCCGGCACGTTGCGCTGCACCACGTCGGGCAGCAGCAGCGCGGCGGTCGTGGCCATCCCGGTCAGCTGCCCGTCGCTGCCCGTGCTCGCCACCACGAGCACCGGCACCCGGACCCGGGCCAGCAGCGCCGCGTCGACGGACTCGCTGAGCAGGCTGTCGTAGGCGAGCGTCGGCGCGGCCGACACCATGGCCGCCCAGTGCGCCGTGCCCCGCATCCCGGCCACCGCCTCGGCGGGCACCCCGATGCCGGCCAGGAAGAACTCGACCGCGTCGGCGCCCGTGCGCTGCTGGAGCCCGGTGGTGAAGGCCCGCTGCCGCGGGTCGCCGGACGCGGGCTCGATCGGGGGTTCCAGCAGCGCCAGCCGCCGCACCGGCAGGCCCGCCGCCGCGGCGTGCAGGGCGACGAGGCAGCCGGAGGAGTAGCCGTAGAGGGACGCCTGGCCGCCGATGCCGGCCAGGACGGCGGCCAGGTCCTCGACCTCGCGGGCGGGGGCGTAGGGCGCGGTGTCGCCGCTCGCGCCCCGGCCGCGGCGGTCGTAGCGCACGACGGTGAAGTCGCCGGCCAGCTCCGCCGCCAGGTCGCCGAGCGAGCTGTTCGCCCGGAACTGGCCCGCCGCGTCGATGAGCACGAGCGGCGGGCCCTCGCCGGCCCGCTCGTACGCGATCCGGGTGCCGTCCGCCGAGGTGACCACACTGTCCATGGACGGACTGTATAGCCCCGAGCGCCCCGCAGGAGAGCACGCCGCCCGGCAACAGACCGGCCCGGCGACGAGCCCGGCCGCGACGATCGATCGCGGCCGGCGCGGACGCCGTACCGATGGCTCATCGCAGTTTCTTGACCACCAGCGCCGCGTCGAGCACCGCGACCGTGCTCTGCCAGCCCTTGTCCTCGATCGAGTCCTCCAGCCCGGCGCGATCGCGCGCCTGGCCCAGGCTGTCGACGGTCAGCACCCCGTGCGCGACCGGCGTGCCCTCGTCCAGCGCGATCCGCGTCAGCCCGGCGGTGACCGCGTCGCAGACGTAGTCGAAGTGCGCCGTCTCCCCGCGGATGACCACGCCCAGCGCGACCACCGCGTCGAACTTGCGGGCCATCGCCTGCGCCACGACCGGCAGCTCGACCGAGCCCGCCACGCGGGCGATCGTCACGTCGTCCACCCCGCAGGCCTTCGCGGCCGCCGCGGCGCGCTCGACCATGTGGTCGACCAGGTCGCTGTGCCAGCGCGAGCCCACGATGCCGAGCGTCAGCCCGGCCGCGTCGACGGTCTCCAGGTGCGGATCTCCGAAACCAGCCATGTCGTCCCCTTCCCGGAAGACCGGAAGATCAGTATCAGCCCAATGCCTCGAACAGGTGGCCCATCCGGTCACGCTTGGTGCGCAGGTAGCGGACGTTCTCGGGATGCGGCCGCACCGGCAGCGCCTCGCGCCCGGTCACGGTGAGGCCGTAGCCCTCCAGGCCCGCCCGCTTCGCCGGGTTGTTGGTGAGCAGGCGCATCGAGCGCACGCCCAGGTCGTAGAGGATCTGGGCGCCGATGCCGTAGTCGCGCGCGTCGGCCGGCAGGCCCAGCTCGAGGTTGGCGTCGACGGTGTCCAGCCCGCGGTCCTGCAGCTGGTAGGCCTGCAGCTTGTGCAGCAGCCCGATCCCGCGCCCCTCGTGGCCGCGCATGTAGAGCACGACGCCGCGGCCAGCCTCCGCCACCCGCTGCAGGGCGGCCTCGAGCTGGGGGCCGCAGTCGCAGCGCACCGAGCCGAGCACGTCGCCGGTCAGGCACTCCGAGTGCACCCGGACCAGCACGTCGTCGCCGTCGCCCAGGTCGCCGTGGACCAGGGCGACGTGCTCGGCGCCGTCCACGGTCACGCGGTAGCCGACCGCCGTGAACTCGCCGTGCGCGGTCGGCAGGCGGGTCTCGACGACGCGCTCGACCGGCGACTCGTGGCGGCGGCGCCACGCGATGAGGTCCGCAATGCTGATCATGGCCAGGTCGTGCTCGGCGGCGAACCGCTCCAGGTCGGGGCCGCGCATCATGGTGCCGTCGTCGTTGACCATCTCGCAGATCACGCCGGCCGGCCGCAGCCCGGCGAGCACGGCCAGGTCGACCGCGGCCTCGGTGTGGCCGGGCCGGCGCAGCACCCCGCCCGGCTTGGCCCGCAGCGGCACCACGTGGCCGGGGCGGGACAGGTCGGCGGCCCGGGTGTCCCGGTCGGCGAGCAGCCGGATCGTGTGCGCCCGGTCGGCGGCCGAGATGCCGGTGCCGATGCCCTCGCGGGCGTCGACCGTGACCGCGTAGGCCGTGCCGCGGGCGTCCTGGTTGGTGTGGAACATGGGCGGCAGGTCGAGCCGGTCGGCCTCGTCCTCGGTCAGCGGCACGCAGACGTAGCCCGAGGTGTAGCGGACCATGAACGCGACCAGCTCCGGGGTGGCCTTCTCGGCGGCGAAGATCAGGTCGCCCTCGTTCTCGCGGTCCTCGTCGTCGGTCACCACGACGGCCCGGCCGGCGGCGATGTCCGCGATCGCCCGCGCGACGTCACTGGCCACGGCGCTCGCCCAGCATCTTCTCGACGTACTTCGCGATCACGTCCACCTCGAGGTTGACCGGGTCGCCGACGGCCTTGGACCCGAGCACGGTGAGCGCGAGCGTCGCCGGGATCAGGCCGACGCTGAACGTCTCGGCCGTGACCGCCATGACGGTCAGCGACACCCCGTCGACGGTGATCGAGCCCTTCTCCACCACGTAGCGGGACAGGTCGGCCGGCAGCGAGAACGTCAGCACCTCCCACTGGTCGGCGGGCTCGCGGGACACGATCGTGGCCACCCCGTCGACGTGCCCCTGCACGAGGTGCCCGCCGAGCCGGGAGCCGACGGTCGCGGCCCGCTCCAGGTTGACCCGGTCCTTCTCGCGCAGGGCCCCGAGCGACGAGCGGCGCAGCGTCTCGCCCATGACGTCGGCCGTGAACACGCCCTCCTCGTGGGAGGTGACGGTCAGGCAGACCCCGTTGACGGCGATGGAGTCGCCGTGCGCGGCGTCCGAGGTGACGACGGGCCCGCGCACCGCCAGCACGGCGGCGTCGCCGCCCGTGTCGGTGAGGCGCACGACCTCGCCCAGTTCCTCGACGATCCCGGTGAACATCAGTTCTCCTCTTTCCGCTGCGGCGTCGCGGTGAAGCGCAGGTCGGGGCCGATCCGCGCGATGTCGATCAGGTCCAGCTCGATCGCCTCGGCGATCGTGGTCACGCCCGCGCCGGTCAGCGCCGCGCTCCCGCCGCCGAGCAGCTTGGGTGCGACGTAGCCGACGACCCGGTCCACCAGCCCGGCCGCGAGGAACGCGCCGGCCAGCGTCGGGCCGCCCTCCAGCAGCGCGGCGCGGACCCCGCGCGCGTGCAGCTCCGTGAGCAGCGCGGACAGGTCGGCGCGCCCGTCCGGCCCGGTGCCCAGCTCGGCCGCCGTCGCGATCCAGGTCTCCGCGGAGCCGTCGCGGACCCGGGCGGTCGCCGGGGTGCGCCCCGCGCTGTCCACCACGACCCGCAGCGGCTGCTTGATCGCGAGGCTGCCGTCGCGCAGGTCGCGCACGGTGAGCTGCGGGTCGTCGGCGAGCACGGTGCCGACGCCGGCGATCACCGCGTCGACCTCGGCGCGCAGCCGGTGCACGTCGGTGCGCGCGGGCTGCGAGGTGATCCACATGCTGGTGCCGTCGGCGGCGGCCGAGCGGCCGTCGAGCGTGGCGGCATACTTCCAGGTCACGTACGGCCGGCCGCGCCGCACCGCGGTCAGCCACGCCACGTTGCCGGCCTCCGCCTCGGCGCGGCGCACGCCGGTCTCCACGTGCACCCCGGCGGCACGCAGCGTCGCGGCACCCCCGGCGGCGGCGGGCGTCGGGTCGTCCACGGCGATGACCACGCGCTGCACCCCTGCGGCGATCAGCGCCTGCGCGCACGGGCCGGTGCGCCCGGTGTGGTTGCACGGCTCCAGCGTCACCACGGCGGTGCCGCCCCGGGCTCGCTCCCCGGCCTGGGCGAGCGCGACGATCTCGGCGTGCGGGCCGCCCGCGTACGCGTGGAAGCCCTCGCCGACGACGTCGCCGGCCGGGCCGAGCAGCAGGCAGCCGACGACCGGGTTGGGGCTGGTAGTGCCGAGTCCGCGGGCGGCCAGCGCGATCGCGCGGCCCATCGCCTCGTCCTCGGTGATCATCGCTCTCCCTCGTGGCGCGGTCATGATCACGCGCAGACGAGGGGGCACAGAGAAACGGACGAACGGGGCGTCATCACGGCACGCCGCGACTGACCCCCTGGTCCTTTCCCGCGCGCCGATCTCCCATCCGGACTGTCGGACCGCGCGGCTGTCACCAGCCGCTCGATCCACCGTCGGCCCCGGAGTCACACCAGGTCCACCGTCCGCCGCAGAGGCTGCGTCGTCCGGGTCGCGGGCTTACCTCCGCGAGGAGGATCACCGCCGGTTCGGAATCTCACCGAGTCCCGCCAGCGCGTGGTGGGTATCCCGATACTGTCACGCGCCGGGTGCTTTCGGCCACGAGGGTCGTGTAACCGCCCTCACAACAGGGGTGGGACGTCCCCGGGTTCGGCGGTGCTGCCGCGGCGGTCGATCGCGACGTACGAGCCGGGCTGGCTCTTCGCGACCTTCTTCATCTCGGAGGCCACGGCCACGACCTCGCGGTGGTCGGTGTACTTCCGGCCGCCGGCCTTGGACTCGGCGACACCGATGGAGAGGGTGACCAGGGCCGCGCGCTGCTTGCCGCCCCGGCGGTCGGGGACCTCGATGTAGCCGCGCTGGGCGTCCTCGGGGTCGTAGAGGCGGTCCGCGGAGGCCTCGAAGTCGGTGACCATGTGCTTGGTCAGCGGCAGCACCTGG
The DNA here is from genome assembly GCA_934667465.1 of uncultured Actinoplanes sp. Classification (GTDB taxonomy): domain Bacteria; phylum Actinomycetota; class Actinomycetes; order Mycobacteriales; family Micromonosporaceae; genus Actinoplanes. The sequence continues at coordinate 12,141 of CAKUMG010000057.1, forward strand.
TCGGGGTGGCAGATGAAGACGAAGTCGTCGCCGCCGATGTGGCCCAGGAAGACCGAGGGCTTCCCGGCCGCGGTCGCCGCCCGGTGCACGCTGTGCGCCAGGGAGGTGATGAAGTCGTCGCCGCGGTCGAAGCCGTAGACGTCGTTGACCGGCTTGAACCGGTCGATGTCGATGTAGCCCACGGAGTAGTCGCCGTTGCCCTTGATCCGGTCGACGATCTCGCGGGTCACCCGGGCGTTGCCCGGCAGACCGGTCAGCGGGGAGACCTCGCGGAACTCCTTGGTGCGGCGCAGGGTCGACGAGACGCGGGCGATCAGCTCGGCGGTGTCGAACGGCTTGACCAGATAGTCGTCGACGCCCGTGGTGAGCCCGAGGACCTTGTCCACCGTCATGCCCTTGGCGGTCAGCATGATCACCGGCAGGGCGGAGGTGAGCGGCTCGGCGCGCAGCCGGCGGGTCAGCTCGACGCCGTCCATGCGCGGCATCATCCAGTCGACCACCGCGAGGTCGGGCCGGCGCGTCTCCATCAGCTCGAGCGCCTCCTCGCCGTCGCGCGCCCGGATCACCTCGAAGCCGTGCACCTGCAGGTTGAACGCGACGAACCCGGCGATGTCCTCGTCGTCGTCGACGACCATCACCAGGTCGGGACGCTCGGCCGGATCGGCACCCGGGGTGTCGACCACACTGCTCACCGCTGGACCCCTTTCCCCGAAGTCACGCCCGCCACCATCATGCCTGGACGGTGACGCCCGCCGCGAGTGCGCGCAGCTTGCGGACCGCCTCGGCCGGGTCCTCGGCGCCGTAGACGGCCGTGCCGGCCACGAACGCGTCCGCGCCCGCCTCGGCCGCCTGCTCGATGGTGTCGGCCGCGATCCCGCCGTCGACCTCGAGGCGCACCTCGAGCTGCTTGGCCCGGATCCGGCGGCGCACGTCGCGGACCTTGCCCAGCATCTCCGGCATGAACTTCTGGCCACCGAAGCCGGCCTTGATCGTCATGATCAGCACCGTGTCCACATAGGGCAGCAGTTCGAGGTACGGCTCGACGGGCGTGTCCCGGTCGATCGCGAGCCCGGCCTTGGCGCCGGCCGCGCGCAGCGTCTTGGCCAGCGCGACCGGGTCCTCGCACGCCTCGGCGTGGAACGTGACGTTGTGGGCGCCCGCCTCCGCGTAGCCCGGCGCCCAGCGCTCCGGATCCGTGATCATCAGGTGCACGTCGAACGGGATCGTCGTGGCCGCGCGCAGGCTCTGCACGACCGGCAGCCCGATGGTCAGGTTCGGGACGAAATGGTTGTCCATGACATCCACGTGCACCCAGTCGGCCGCCCCCTCGATGCCGCGCACCGCGTCGGCGAGGTGCGCGAAGTCGGCGGCGAGGATGCTGGGCGCGATGATCGGCGAAGACTCCACGGATGAAGTGTAGGACCCCGCCGTCAGCTGGTCCGGCGCAGCACCGCCAGGAACATCGCGTCCGTGCCGTGCCGGTGCGGCCAGAGCTGCACCGTCGGCCCGGGGCCCAGCTTCGGCATGCCCGGCGGCAGCAGCGGGCGGGCGTCCACGAAGTCGACCTCGACACCGCTGCGGCGGGAACCCTCGGTGACCGTCACCTGCGTCTCGACCATGTGCGGCGAGCAGGTGACATAGGCGACGACGCCGCCCGGCCGGACCGCCCGCAGCGCCGAGACCAGCAGCTCGCGCTGGAGCCGGGTCAGCGGCGGCAGGTCGGCCGGCTTGCGGCGCCAGCGCGACTCGGGGCGGCGGCGCAGCGAGCCCAGGCCGGTGCACGGCGCGTCCACCAGGACCCGGTCGAACGCCTCCTCGGGCAGGTCGGGGTCGCGCCCCACCGTCCGGCCGTCGGTCGGCAGCACGGTCACCGGCAGGCCGACGGTGGCCTGCTCGACCAGCCGGGCCCGGTGGTCGGCGACCTCGACGGCGGTCACGGCGGCGCCGCGCTGGGCGGCGATCGAGCCCAGCAGGCCGGTCTTGCCGCCGGGGCCCGCGCAGAGGTCGAGCCAGCGGTGGTCCGGGCCCTCCAGCGGCGCGGCCAGCAGCGCCG
>CAKUMG010000058.1 GCA_934667465.1 uncultured Actinoplanes sp.
GGCAAGAAGGCGCAGCCCGCCGCTGAGGCGAAGTACGCCGCCAAGGACGCGGACCAGGACGGCAACCAGCAGGACGCCGATGAGGACCAGGCCGTCGCTGAGGAAGCCGATGACGAAGGCGCCCATGACGGTGCCGATGATCGTGCCGCGGCCACCGGCGAGGGCGGTGCCGCCGAGCACTGCCGCAGCGATCGCGTTCAGTTCGTACGTGGTGGCGGTGTCCGGGTAGGCGGCGCCGAGTTCCGAGGTGAGCAGCAGCCCGGCCAGGGCGGCGCAGGCACCGGAGATCACGTACACGGCGATCTTGATGCGGTTGACCCGGATGCCGGCGAGCACGGCGGCGCGCTCATTGCCGCCGACCGCGTAGATGCGCTTGCCGAACGGCGTCCTGGTGGTGACGACGATGGCCGCACCGGCGACCAACACCATGATCCACACCGCGACCGGGATGCCCAGCACGCTGTCCACCCCGATGAAGCCGAAGCCGGTGTTGCCCCGCGCCTCGGTGCCGGCCAGGTCGGGATAGGTGCCGCCGTCGCTGTGCAACTGCGCGGCGCCGCGGGCGACGTACAACATGCCCAGGGTGGCGATGAACGGCGCGACCTTGAACCGGGTGACCAGCACGCCATTGACCGCGCCGACCAGCGCGCCCACCAGGATCCCGATCAGGATGACCACGGCGACCGAGAAGAACAGGGTGCCGCCGGGCACGCTGAGCCCGTTGAAGAGCAGGCCGCCGGCGACCATGCCGGCCAGTCCGGCGATCGAACCGACCGACAGGTCGATGCCGCCGGTCAGGATCACGAAGGTCACCCCGATGGCGAGGATCGCGTTGATGGCCACGTGCTTGGTCATCAGGATCAGGTTGCTCTGCGACAGGTACTCCGGCGACATCGCGCTGAAGACGATCATCAGGACGACGAGGACCACGAGGGTGCGCCCGCGCAGCAACAGCAGCCCGGCCCTGGCCAGCATGGTGCCGCGCGGGCCGCTCGGCGGCGGCGCGGTGGGGGCGGGGGCCGGCGCGGCGACGTGCGTGTCGGTCATCAGGAGGCCTCCAGGACGCTGTCGGATGCGGAGGCGGCGACCAGCGCCTCCTCGGTGACGTTCTCCGCGGTGAACTCGGCGGTGACGCGGCCGCGGGCCATCACCAGCACCCGATCGGCCATCGCCAGCACCTCGGCCAGCTCCGAGGAGATGAAGAGCACGCCGAAGCCCTGCGAGGCGAGGTCGGCCATCAACGCGGCGATCTGCGCCTTGGCGCCGACGTCGACGCCGCGGGTCGGCTCGTCGAGCAGCAGCACCACCGGGTCGGTGAGCAGGGCACGGGCCAGCACCACCTTCTGCTGGTTGCCGCCGCTGAGCGAGGTGACCAGGGCACCCAGCCCGGGGATCTTGATGGCCAGCTCACCGACCTTGGTACGCGCGGTGCGCTGCTCGGCCGGGCCGGCGAGCAGTCCGCCACGGGTCACCCGGTCGATGGTGGACAGCAAGATGTTGTCGCGGACGGTCATGGTCTGCACCAGCCCGTCGCGCTGCCGGTCCTCGGGCACCAGGGCCAGTCCGGCCGCCATCCGCGCTCGGACCGTACCCCTGGGCTCGGTCCTGCCGTTGATGGTGACCTTCCCGGCGCTGGCCCGGCGCATGCCCATCAGGGTCTCCATGAGCTCCGTGCGGCCGGCGCCCATCAGTCCGTAGATACCGACGACCTCGCCGGCGCGCACGCTCAGCGACACGTCGTCGACCGGGATCGTGCCGGGGACGGTCAGGCCCGCGACGTCGAGCAGCACGTCGCCGGCGGGCGAGCTGTTACGCACGAACAGTGAGTCGGGGTCACGGCCGACCATCTGCCGCACGATCCAGGCGGTGTCGGTACGGCTCATCGACTCGTGAGCCACCAGGGCACCGTCGCGGAATACGGTCACCCAGTCGCCGATGCGGCGGAACTCGTCGAGCTTGTGCGAGATGTAGATGACCGTGACATCCTGGTTGCGCAGCTCGCCCATCACGTCGAACAGCACGTCCACCTCGTGATTGGACAGCGCGGAGGTGGGCTCGTCCATGATCAGGACGCGGACGTCGGCCAGCAGGACCCGGCCGATCTCGACGAGCTGCTGCTGCCCGATCGGCAGGTCGCCGACGAGCGTGTCCGCGTCGAGGTGCTCCTGGCCCAGGCGCGACAGCACCCGCCGGGCGCGGTGGCGCTGTTCGGCGGTGTCGACGAACCGGCGCGCGCGGCGCAGTTCCCGGCCGGCGAACAGGTTCTCGGCGATCGTCATGTTCGGGAACAGGCTCAGCTCCTGGTGGATGATCCCGATGCCGCGCGCCTGCGCCTCACGAGGGCTGCTCAGCTGCACCGGTTCGCCGTCGAGCAGGATCTGCCCGGAGGTGGGCTGCTCCGAACCGGAGAGGATCTTCATGAGCGTCGACTTGCCGGCGCCGTTCTCCCCGACCAGGACGTTGACCTTGCCGCGGTAGGCGGTGAAAGTGACTCCCTTGAGCGCGCGCACGCCGCCGTAGTTCTTGGTGATGCCGTGTGCCTCGAGGATCTCCATCAGCCCACCTCGAGCGCGGTCGGCACCACGAGGATCGCGCCGCCGGGCAGGGCCGGGAAAGCGCCGTGGAAGGTGAGCTTCTCGCCTTGCTTCAGCTCCTTCCCGGCGACGACCTCGGTCTTGACCTTCTCGTTGATCTGGCTGGCGACATTGGCGTACTCGATTTGATTGGTGAAATCGCCGAACGAGATGAAGCCGACGGCGTCGCGGATCGCGGTGCCGGCGATGACCGGGCCGGTGGCGACGGTGACGGTCAGCGGCTCGCCGCCGATGCCGGGCACCTCGACGGTGACCGGGCCGGTGGGCGCCGAAGTGTCGACCTTGGTGATCGTGCCGGAGCCGGTGACCATGTACGCGTACGGGCTGCCGGCGCCGGCCTGGTTGCCGTACTGCCGACCGGCAGCCTCGGGGTCCTCGTCGATCGCGGCGGCCACGGTAACGACATCGACAGCCTTCTCCTGCACGGTCGGCACGATCTTCTGCGACCAGTTGGCGTCCACGAACGACACCGCGTCGGCCGCCGTGGCGCCGGCCGGGGCCTGACCGTTCTTCTCGTAGACGACGATGCCGGGCACCTGGGAGCAGGCGGTGAGAGCGGCGGTGAACAGGAGAACGGCCGCCAGGCGGGAGAACACCTTCATGGTGAATATCCATTCATAGGCGATTGGCCATGCGTCAACTGTGAACGGTGGATGTCAGGGATGTCAATGGCTTGACGCCGGCTCCTCGACCACGGACGCCGGCCGGTGAATGGATATTCTGCTTCGCATGGAAGCGAACGCCCTGGACCAGACCGCCACCGATCAGATCCGTCTGCTCACCAAGGTGGCGCGCATGTACCACGAGCGAGGCATGCGGCAGCCCCAAATCGCCCAGCAGTTGCACATCTCCCAGCCGCGCGTGTCCCGGCTGCTCAAGCGAGCGGTCGAGCTCGGCATCGTGCGCACCATGGTGATCGCCCCACGTGGCGTCCATGCCGAACTGGAGGAGCAGATCGAGCAGGCGTACGGCCTCACCGAGGTCATCGTCGCCGACACCGACGACCACGCCACCGAACCCGAGATCATGCGGGCTCTCGGCGCGGCCGCCGCCGTCTACCTGGAGACCACCCTGATGGGCGGCGAGCGCATCGGGGTCTCCTCCTGGAGCTCCACCATCCTGGCCACGGTCGAGGCCATGCACCCGCGCCCCACCCGGGTCGCCGACCAGGTCGTGCAGATGCTCGGCGGGGTCGGCAACGTGACCGCGCAGACCCAGGCGACCCGGATCACCGGCCGCCTGGCCGCGCTCACCGGCGCGCAGGCCGTCTACCTGCAGGCGCCAGGACTGTTGGCCTCGGCCGACATGCGGCAGATGTTCGTGACCGACCCCAACGTCGAGCCGGTGCTGCGCGCCTGCGACGACCTCACCATGGCTCTGGTCGGCATCGGCAGCATCGAGCCGTCGCCGCTGCTGCGCGAGAGCGGCAACGCGGTCGCCGAGACGGAACTGCCTGCGCTGCGCGACGCTGGTGCGGTCGGCGACGTCTGCATCCGCTTCTTCGACTCCGACGGCGAGCACCTCGAGTCCGGCCTCGACGACCGCGTGTTGGGTATCAGCGCCGACAAGCTGCGCGCGATCCCGCGCCGGGTCGCCGTGGCCGGCGGCGCCCGCAAGGGCACCGCCATCAGGGCTGCCCTGCGCGGCGGCTGGATCAACGTGCTGATCACCGACCTCCAGGTCGCCCGCAGCCTGACCACGCACGGCGACTGACCAGGCTGCCACCGGGTTCACCGCCGCCCTCAGCGGCCCGCCGGGACGCCTCCCGCCGTTCTCAGCGCACCCCGCACCGAGATGGCGGCGTCGATCAGCGCCGCCCTGGCCGAGGCCGAAGCCTGCGGTGGGCGGGCGTGGCCGATGGCGCGCAGGAAGGAGCGCAGCGTGCCGTCCGCCGCCCGGACGTTGCCCGCGGCGGTCTGCTCACGCGACTTGTCCACCAGCTCACTCAGCCGGTCCGCGAGGCGCGCGGAGAGCTGACCGCCGTCCGCCCACCTCGACACGGCAGCCGACAGTGCGGTGTAGCTGACGACAGTCAGAACCACCCGCTTGTACGTCTTCAAGCTGGTGTAGCCCGGATTGCTCGGAGAGTCGGAGACCTCGAAGATCAGGTGGATGGTGTCACCGGTCCTGGCATCCACCGGAACCGTGAACGTGGCATCCTTCGCACCGGCCACCTCGATCGTGCCTGTTCCCGCGAGAGTGTCCACATCGGCATACCGCCACCACCTGAAGCTGAGCTCATCGCCGTCGGGGTCATAGGCGGCACCGTTCAGCTTCACCGTCCGGCCGGGCAGGACCGCGATATCCAGCCCGCTCGTGACACCGGACTTCGGGTGGTGGTTCGCGTCCTCGTACCTCGGGGAGACCGACCACTGCGCACGGACGGAATACTCCGCCTGGATGTCGGGCACCCAGCGTGAGAACGCCCAGTTCTTCGGCAGAACCGTCGATCCGGCCGGGGGGACGTCGACCTCGACAGGGGTGTACCCGCTGCCACCCGCGGCCGGGCTTCCGGTGCGCTCCTTCACGTCCCGGTACTCGTTCGGTCGTGTGGGGTCGCTGGGCCCGAACCGGCCGGCGAGGTTGCCCCAGGACGGGTGCTCATAGCTGCGCAGGCCGTTGTCGACCGCGTACAGATACGAACCCGTGTCCCCTTCGGCATCGAATCGCGCGTCGGTCGCCCGCTGGCAACTTCCCGAATCACCCCAGGTGGCGAACGGGAATTCGTCGGCGGGTGTGAACGGCTTGCGGTAGACGGGCGGGGTGTAGAACTTGTTGGCCGGGTTCTGCAGATTCGCGTTGTCGAAGCAGTACGGCGTCCTGATCAGAGACTCCGCGGTCAACGGGCTTCCGACCTGCGTGATCGTGTCCGTCCACGCCTTGCTGAACCAGGTGGACTGGGTCTGCGCGCCGTGCCGCTGGGGCTGCGTCCACGTCCGGTAGAGGCCGAAGAACTGGTCCTGGCTCATGATGGTCCGGATGCCTGGCCAGTTGGGCGCGATGTAGTAGTCGTAGGTCGGGGCCTGATCACCCCAGATCAGGTAGATCGTGACCTCGCTGTTGATTTTCTTGAGGATCCGGGGCCACTGCGGCGTGTGCCCGTACTGCTCCTTGATGCTGCGCAGGGCCCGAGCGGTGGTGTTCGTCCCGCCCCAGTGCTGGATGTAGAGCGGCTGGCCGTCCGGGTTCTCCAGAATTGTTTTCTTGATCCACTCAGAGCCCTGCGTGACCTCGTCCATCTCGGCCACGACCTTGATGTTGCCGTACTTGTAGATGCTTCGCAGGTACCGCGGCGTCGGATACGAGGGATCGTGCTTCACCAGGTTGGGATAGACCTCCGCGTACCTGTCGAGGTAGTACGGGATCCACGTGAACCCGGTCCACCTGTTCTGGCGGTAGGTCCGTGACTTCACCGTGCCGTCGTCGTAGTGCGTCTCACCGGCCTGGAAGCTCCTGGTCCATCTGCTTTCGTTGGTGCCCTGCTGCTGAGGCGTCATGATCTGCGCACCACGCGGATACCGGATGGTGCCACCGGAGTGGTGGCCCGCGGCGGACGCACCCAGGATGATGCCCTTGGTGTTGAACTCGTTCGCCATGGCGAGATAGCGAATCATCGACGCCATGTCGTCGTGCTCGCCGTCCGTCGTCACGATCGTATTGATCTTCTTCTTCGACTGTTCTTCGATCGTTCGCAGGCTCGACCACCCCAGGGCCGCCTTGCCGCGATCCGCGTCGCCCACCGCATGGGCCGCAGCCGCGCCACTGGACCCGACGAGAATCCCGCTCAAGATCGCGATACCGACCAGGCGCCCGCGCACTCGCCCTCGTCCGCTGAAAGCCATGCCGCTCAGTCCTCCGAATAGATATTCGTGCCTGAATGACTGCTACCAGCATCTAACGTGCGCCCCTACATGACGTCAAGGTTTCAGGTTGAAAAACGTTACCTATGATCAGTCCCCAGGCAGATGAGCGAAGCTACTGTTTCTGGGCCAGTCGGCCCCTCCCGACCTCGACCTCAGCGCCCATGTCGCTGCATTGAGGAGGGAACGTTACCCAGCGGACTAGCACCTGCTGCCGCGTCGCGGAGGCGGCCATCACGAACATCGAGCCGATGCGGTGCGCTTGCGACAAGCTGACCATGGCCTTCGTCGGCGTTGCCCCTGGTGCACGAGAGCGGCAACACTCTCGTGCACCAAGGAACTGCCCTGTGCAAGCCGGTGCCGTCGGCGACGTCTGCATCCGCTTCTTCTACGGGACCGGCCAGCACATAGAGTCTGCTCTGGACGACCGGGTTCTCGGCATCAACGCGGACCGCCTCCGCGCGATCCCGCGCCGCGTCACGGTCGCCGGCGGCCTCCGCAAAGCGCCGCGATCAGATCCGCGCTGCTCGGCGACGGCCTCATCGCCGACGCTTCATGACGGTGCCGGCACCGTCATGGGCCAGCGCCTACCCGATTCGCCTACGGTAGGCGATCAGATCCTTGATGGAGATCATCGTGAGCTGACGGCCGGCACAGAAGGTCCGCAACTGCGGAACTCGCATCATGGTGCCGTCGGCGTTCGCGATCTCGCAGATGACACCCGCGGGCACAAGCCCCGCCAGCCTCGCCAGATCCACGGCGGCCTCGGTGTGTCCAGGGCGCTCCAGCACCCCGCCCGCAAGCGCCCGCAGAGGGAAGACATGCCCCGGCCGGACCAGGTCGGCGGCCTGAGTGCCACTGTCGGCGAGCAGCCGGATGGTATGTGCACGATCGGCCGCCGAGATCCCGGTCGTGATGCCGTCACGTGCGTCGACCGAGACGGTGAACGCCGTTCTGTGCCGTTCGGTGTTCCGGTCGACCATGTCGTGGATGTCCAGGCGATCCAGCATCTCGGACGTCATCGGCGCGCAGATCAGTCCGCGGCACTGCGTCATCATGAACGCGATCACTTCCGGCGTGATCCACTCGGCGGCGATGACGAGGTCGCCCTCGTTCTCCCGGCCGGCATCGTCGACTACGACCACCGGGCGGCCGGCCGCGATGTCCGCAACGGCCCGCTCAACGGTGTCCAGGACAATCGGATCGAGTTCTGCTGTCGACATCTGCTCGCCTTCGCGCACGTCGGATACGCTGAGCGGGGAAGCCCGCGGCAGGAGACGAGAACGGACGACGGCAGCCGTCCATACATCGGCGCGAAAGCCGCACGTAAGCAGCAGACGAACCGGCTCCCGCGCGCTGTACTTCCATCCGGACTCTCACCGTCGGCCCCGGAGTTTCACCGGGTCCACCGGCCGATGGCGTCGACCGGGTCGCGGGCTGTCGGCCACGAAGCCGAGTCACCGCCGGTTCGGAATTTCACCGATCCCGCAAGCGCGTGGTGGGTTGTGATCCCAAGCATGGCACAACAGATCCACCGGCGAGCAGTGGGGAGTATTACGGAATTCCGTGGCAGAGGCGACCGCCAAGCCTCGCCCTGCCCGCCGACTTCGCGCCCGGCCGAGCGGTGGTCATCAAGTTCGCGCGAGCAGCGCGGCCGGCGGCGCTGCTTACTCTGTGGCGGGTAGCGCTTCGGAGTCCGGCGCAACACGGGCGCTCGACTCGCGCGCTACGAGATGTGGGCGAATCACCTGACGGGCGACGCGCTTGCCCGTGGTGATGCGTTCAACCAGCATTCGGAAGCCGGCCCGGCCGAGTTCGATGAAGTCCATCCAGACGGTTGTCAGCGGTGGTGCGAAATGGCGGGCGTCGGGCATGTCGTCCACCCCGGCGATCGAATAGTCGGCCGGCGCGACCAAGCCGCGGCACCGCAGAGCGTTCATGCAGCCCAGGGCCACCTGATCGTTACCGCTGAAGACTGCCGGGAAGTCCTGTACGTCGACGCCGGAGCCGGCCTCGAATCCGGACTGGGCGGACCAGTCGCCCCGAAGAACCGGAAGGGGCGCGGCGTTCACCTCGGCCAGGGCGACGCGGTAGCCGCGTTCCCGGTCCTGCGCCTCATTGACCTGGGGGCCCGGTGATGTGCAATATCCGCCGGTGTCCCAGCTCGACCAGGTGTCGTGTGGCCAAGAGCGCGGCCTCGTAGGAGTCGACCGTCGCCGAGTCCGCGTTCGGCCACGAGTGTCCGGAGAGTATGACGACCGGCACCGTTTCCCAGACTCGTTGGAGGGCGCCCTCGATACCCGGGTGAGGCGATGAGATGAGGATGCCGTCCACTCGGGCGCGCAGGAACCGGTCGACGGCTTCATGGGCTGTGCAACTCTCGGCCCGCCAGCCTTACGACCTTCCCGCCCTGCTCCCGGAGCTTGGTCACTTCAGTAGCTATTCACGGGTCGTCGGCCCGTGCGACGACGACCCACGGGGCCCGGCACTCGGAAAGCGTTGGCTCCATCCCCATGATCCTTCCAGCCCGAAAGCGAGCGGAGGGGCCGGCGCGAACGAGTGAGCCGCCCCGACAACCAGGCGGCGAACTCGGCAGCGACGCTGCCGTCCTGGCCGATCGCTGCCTCGCCATAGGCCTTGTGCGCTTCGGCTTCCGCGTCTTCGGCGGCGGATTTGTTCGGGAAGCCTCGTCGCTTGTGCTGGCGTCGTTTCCCGTCGTCACCGGCGGGCAGGTCGATGACGAAGAACCAGTAGGTCTTGCGGTTGGCGATCTGGTACGAGCCGACGGTCATGGGACCCTCCGTGGTCACAGAGCTTGGCTGACCTCATCCACGGTAGGCCCGTCTGTGACCACGCCCGTGACCACAAGATCCACTAGAGCGATCTTGGAAGCACGATGTCAGTCTATAGAAAAAGCAGCTGACCAGGACTTTCGTCCTCATCAGCGGCTTCAAAACACTGGTCGGGCTGACAGGATTTGAACCTGCGACCCCTTGACCCCCAGGCCATTGTGGACGGCGCTTGTGCACGTCAAGCGCGATGCGCGACATTCACGAGGATGTCAAGTGTGCAGGTCTGGGTACGAGCGTGCATAGCGTGTGGTCCCCATATGGTCCCCGCACGACTTGCTGGACCCCGTCACACAACCTCTACCCGCTCAGCGCTGACACAACGCCGCCTGCTTAGCGCTTGCTCGCAGTCTTCACCCTCTCCAGCAAAGCCTCTTGGCTACGCCTGCTTCTAACGTCGTCCTTACGCAGGCTTCGACCTTCGGCGAGCACCTGACTGAACTGTTCCGCAGCCAACGCTATCGCGGACGCAATCGCGGCCTCAATTTTCTCCGAGAACGCTTTGTCAGAGATACGAAAACTAAGCTTCTTTGGATTCTTGAGCGCCTTGCTCGCATCCAAATCGCTAGACTCAAAAATCGAGACGATGCCTGGATTCACGAGCGCAGAAACCATCATGGCGATGTGGTATTTGGCGGCCTTCAACGTCGTAGATTCCGGTGTCCTCGCAAAGTACCTGTCAATGCGATAGATAATCCAGGCTGCATAGTAGTACGTTTCTACAGGGTATTCTCCCCATACAAAAGACCCTTCGACTTCAAAGTCTTTTGGGGATCCGATTGCGCGGGAGGACTCGCCGAAAAGGGTTGCGGCAACAGCCCGATTCAGCTCTGGTGTGGTCACTACACGGGTGCGCGCAAAATCGAGCGCCGCCCCACGGCTCTGGCGCTCATAGCGCAATCCATCCGAGCCGGACTGCCCGAAGTATTCTTCGACATTCTTAGCTACTTGAGAACTAGCTTGGATGTCTGTCGAACCAATCGCGGTTTGCAGGTTAGTCGCGATAGAAACGCTTGTTCGGACGTCCGGGTCGTTAGAACTCACAATTTTGACTGGGATCCAAAGGTTAGACAACAAGTGAGAAGCATTTTTCACCTCGTCCGTCTCTGACCAACGGATGAGCTGGTGACTTGTTTGCCCGCCATTGACGATCTGGTATCCGGAGATGAAGAATCTATCGCCATTCCCACGAAGCTCGGTGGCAATAATAGTCAAGCCATTGTTTAGAAAAGGAAAGTGTTCACGTTCGTTTGATCTCAAAGTTCCCATGATCCGGCTATTCACCGGGTTGTGAGGCCCGAGGTCGAGTCGCACGTTGTCGTCGAAGATACCAGCGCGCGCTTCACCAAATTCATCTTTGAGCAGCTTCATGATCTCGGTGGCAGATATGAGGCCGATGTAGGCCTCACTGACCCTATCTGTTGCCGGGATCGTTTGTCGTTTCTCGAAGTTGAACTGAACGTTTTGGGGTCCGTGACGCTCTTTTTGTTTAGCAGCGAGCTTCTCGTGGCCGTGGGTACGGAGTTTGAATCCCTCCGAGTAAACTCCGAACTGACGGATGCGTTCAAGCGCTTCCGTTACCTGAAGCTCAGCCTGTGCATTCTGGCCATCATTAGGGCTAGTCGTGACATAATAGATCTCTAACGGAATGCGGCTGTCAGCGAACTTGTCGCCGTTTTCCGCTATGCGGTCGATAAGGATTGCCAAATCAACCAACCTAGGTGGCAGCGTTACAGTGTTGGCCTTCACTGCATACTTTGTCACCGTCTCAACACCGTGAAGGAACTTGGCGATGAGCTTTGAGTCAAACGACTCGCTTGTCTTAGCCTGGATGAAGATTACCTTTGCAGAATTGGCACCTTGCCCTGCAATTAGTTCGTCGATTTCCTCGGGTTCAAAGACGACGCGGTTATTAATGACGACTGCGGCGATATCAATGCCTTCGTCATTGCCGCCACCAAGAACTGAACGCTCAATTGAATCAACATCATCACGCACGTATGGGAATAGGTAGTTCGCTGCGACGTATCGCTCAAACTTTTCCGACTCGGTTCCCTCGAAGCCGAAGTCACGTGAGAATTTCCCCACGCGCTTGCTCGTAAGTGTGTGCATCAGCCCTCCTCATGAGTTACTAACCTCGCCCTTCAGTAGGGCTGACGGTGAGGATTTCAGGGTACTTGACGTGCCATCCGCCGCTGACAGTGACTCACGCGGGGCGGACCGTAACACCGGTGGTGCTGCTCGGTCAGCCACCTCGGCGACACGGGTGACAGCGGTGACACTCCCCCGCAGTGCCTGGTCAAGGTCCCAGCCCCGTTGAGCGGCATCCCGGAGCTTCTGAGGCAACCGAGTGACAGCCCGCGGATAGGCTGTCACTCACGTTTTCGCAGCTAGACGGCCATCGAGTGACGACAGTGACACCAGTGACAGAGTGACGCGGGCAGGCCACTACGCTGCGGGATCGACGGCACCGGGTGCCGCGTAGCACAGCGCCGGAATGGTTCGGCCACCGGCAATGTGGTGCAGGGTGCGGCCGAGCAAGACGCAGCCCATTCGTTCGTACATGCTGATGGCGGTACGGTCCTTTTCCATGACATCAAAAACCGCTCGCAGGCGCTTTTCCGCAGCGTAAGCGAGTGCGGCCTCGCCGAGCATTCGACCTACACCGCGGCCTCGCGCTTTCGGCCCTACGAAGAGCCGAGCAAGCACCGCGATCTCTGATTCAGCGGCACCGGTCTGCGCGACGAGCATCTCCACCGCCGCGTCACCGTTTGGCTCGCATACCGCGGCATGCCCAAGCAGCCCGCCCGTCTCGCCCGCTACGAACGCAGTCATAAGGCCGACCGGGTACATCCATCCCTCGGCATCGGCGACACCTTCTACGGGGTAGCCGTCGAGGGCGTAGACCTCGCGGAGCAGCGCTGCACATTCGGGCACGTCCGCATCAGTACGTGCGCGAATCTGTACGGCTTCCTGGTCGTTCTGCGAATCTGCCATGATCAGTCCTCAATCGGCATTTTGTAATCCAGCCCATTCAAGTCGGCGCGAAGCACGAACCTCGTTACCTCGAATGGCCTTCCCTGGTCATCGATCCCCGTGTGGAGGACGTCAAGAACCGGAACGCCGTCCGGAACGGCGAGCCCGCTCACTTCCTCAGGTGTTGGCATGCGCGCCGATATCTCTTCACGAATACGTGTGATCGGATGTCCCAATTCCTCGAAACGGGCGTAGAGGCTACCCTTTCCCATGTTGGCGCTTGTGGCGAGTACCGAACCCTCCGAAATGCTGAACGGGATGTAGGTAATGCCTACCTGAACTGGCTCGTCGTCGGCGTAGTACCAATTTTCGCGCCGAGTTACAGAGCGGTCTTCGCGACTCAGGCCCAGCCGATCAGCGACGTCGTCAGGTGCGTCAACGCGCGTAATCGAAGTGCAATCGACTCGCGCCGTCCGGCCTTGCTTGGTCACCTCAGCTCGATAGGGAGAAAGTCCCGTCGATTCGCGCAGCGTGCGCGAGTAACGGTTGCTGCCGAGTCGCAGTAGCGGGCGATGCTGACGAACAAAGACGCCCGCGCCGTGCTTGGCGATCACCAGCCCCTCGCGTCGGAGCATGTCGATCGCCTCGGCTGCCGTGTTTCGCGCCGTCCCGTACTGCGCGGCTAAGGCTCGTTCGGACGGGAGTTTCTCGCCGGGCTGGTACGTCCCGTCCGTG
This sequence comes from uncultured Actinoplanes sp., assembly GCA_934667465.1. Taxonomy (GTDB): domain Bacteria; phylum Actinomycetota; class Actinomycetes; order Mycobacteriales; family Micromonosporaceae; genus Actinoplanes. Next base: position 13,015 of record CAKUMG010000058.1, read on the forward strand.
ATTTGGTCCCTGAGATCATCTGCGATCCGCCGGCTCGGCGGTCGGCGTTCGCCCTGGTCAGACGTCACGTTGTGGCCTTCCTCTTACCCCTCAGCTCAGACCTCCGCGGCCATGGTAGCCCAACTGGCTTGGGCCAATTCTTGACACGGCGTCCGCCGATGAACTAGAACTGGCTCAAGCCACTTCAGTGGCTCAAGCCACTTTCGAGATCGTCCCGGAGGTTACACGTGAGGAAGAACGTCGAAGGCGGGCCGTCGCCGGCCGACCTGTCCGCGATCGAGGCCGAGTGGCCGCTGATCGAGGCGGAGTTGTCGCTGCTGGACGCCGAGATCGCCAACATCTACGCCGCCGAGCATGGCGGCCCGTCGCCGCTGGACTGGCGGCGTCTGCGTCGGGCCGAGGCCCGCGTCACCCGCGTTGCCGCCGAGCTGGCCGCGCATCCCGCCGCCCTGCGCGAGGTGGCGTGATGACCCAGGACATCAAGCGTCTGCGTCGTATCGGGTGGGGCGTCCGGGGTGTGTTCGCCCTCGGCATCGCCGCGTCGCTGGCGGGCAACGTGCTTCACGCCGCGGACAACCCGGTCAGCAAGGCCATCTCGGCGTGGTCGCCGCTGGCGCTCCTGCTGGCCGTCGAGCTGATCTCGCGCATCCCGGCCCGCCGCGGCCCGATGTCGGTCGCCCGGCTCGGCGCTACCGCGGTCATCGCGGGCATCGCCGCGTGGGTGTCGTACTGGCACATGGCCGGCGTCGCGGCCCGCTACGGCGAGACGGGCGCGAGCCCGTACCTGCTGCCGTTCAGCGTGGACGGCCTGATCGTGGTCGCCTCGATCAGCCTCGTCGAGATCGGCGGCCGGCTCCGGGCGTTCAACGAGCCCGCGACCGATACCGCGCCGGCCCCCGTCACGACCGTCCCGGCCGTGCCTGAGCCGGTCATCGTCGCTCCGGTCGTCGAGCCTGAGCCCGCCCCGGCCGCACAGGTCACGAAGGCTCCCGCCAAGCGCGTCAGGCCGCGGCCGGCGTCGGCCGAGAAGGTGGCGCGGGCCGCGGCC
>CAKUMG010000059.1 GCA_934667465.1 uncultured Actinoplanes sp.
CTGCTCGCTATCGGGATCGAGGCCGAGGTCGCCGACCAGCTCGAAGAGGCCCCGGAAGCGACCGTGCGCGCGGTGCTCCGCCTGCTCGACACCCTCGTCCGCGACGCCGGCACGCGCGCCGACGGCACGGCGCGCGTCATGGCCGTCGTCACGCTGCGGGCCGCACTGCTGGAGCGGCTGCAGAGCACGGAGGCCGACGGGCCGAGCCGGCGGGCCGCGACCGAGACCGTGCCGCCGATGAGCCGCGCCGAGCTGCGCGCCGCCGTCACCGCGGGCGACGTGGCGTTCAGCGAAGGGCTGGACGAGCGCATCCTCGCCGAGGCCGGGGAGGAACCGGGCCGGCTCCCGTTGATCGAGTTCACGCTCGAACAACTGTGGCGGCGGCGCCGCTTCAACACGCTGACCGCCACCGCGTACGAGGACCTCGGCGGGGTGGCGGGCGCCCTGAGCACCTACGCCGACGAGGTCGTGGCCGCCCTTCCGGAGCCGCAGCAGCGGCGGGTGCGGCCGGTCCTGACCGCGATGGCCGCACCCGCCGGCGGTGGCTTCCGGCGGCGGCCGCTCGATCTGGCCGGCCTGACCGCGGGGGACCGCGAGGTCGTCCGGCAGCTCGCCGCCCGCCGGCTCGTGGTCATCACCGAGCCGGCGGGTGGCCCCGCCCACGCCGAACCGGCCCATCAGGCGTTGCTCGAGGGGTGGGGGACGCTGCGGGGCTGGCTCGATGCCGACCGGGAGTTCCTGACCTGGTACGACCAGCTGCGCGCCGACCGGGAACGCTGGACCGCGGCAGGGCGTGACCCGGGCCGGTTGTTGCGCGGGCTCGCGCTGGACACGGCGGGACGATGGGCCGCCGACCGGCCCGGCGACATCGGCGGCCTGGAGCTGGCGTACGTCGGTGCCAGCCAGGCCAGGGACCGCCGGCGGCGGCGCACCCTGCTCGCGGTGGTGGCCGCGATGACGGCCCTGGCGGTTGTGGCCGGGGTCCTGGCCGTGGTCGCCACGCGGCGCGGCGCCGAGGTCGCCGACCGGCTACGGGACGTGTCCTCGCGTCAGCTCGCGGCCCACTCGCTGCGATTCCGGGGCACCGAACCCGCCAAGGCCCTGCAGTTCGCCCAGGCCGCCTGGCGGACGGCCGGGACCCCCGACGCGTACGGTGCCCTCTTCACCCAGTTCGCGTCCCTCGACCCCGTCGAGCGGCTGCATCAGGGGCTCTGGACGGGCACCGCCGAGCAGATCAGGACGAGCACCGACGGGCGGATCGCGCTGGTCACCACCACCGACGGCCCGTTCGTGCACGCGGGGCTCCTCGGCGACGGCAGGCCCGAGCCGCTGCCGCTGGACGGCGCCCGTACGACCGACACCTTCGCCCTCGACCCGGCCGGGCGGTACGTCGTCGCGGCCGGCGCCGACGGTGCCGTCACTGTCTGGGACCTGCGGGACCGCGCCGCCGCCGGGCGTGTCCTGTCCGCCGCGGTCACCGACCGTCCGGAACGGCATGCGGTCGGCTCCATCGCGTTCTCCCGCGACGGCTCCCGCTTCCTGGTGTTCCGGACCCCGGTGATGCCGGTCGGCGGCGATCCCCGGGCGCCGGCAGACCTGCGCGTCTGGGAGCCGGCGACCGGCCGGCCCGTTCCCGCGGCCGTCCGGCTCGACCGTCGCACCGACTTCGCCGTCCAGTTCGCCGGGGCAGCCGACGCGGTTCTGCTCACCGGCAACCGGGACCCGGCCGTCTACGATCTGGCCACCGGCCGGACCCGGCGGACGCTGACCGGCGAGCTCGGCTGGGAGGCCGCGGAGAACGGCGCGACGCTGATCGCGTGCGACGGCGAAGCCCTGCACGTACGCGACACCGCATCCGGTGCCGTGCGCCGGCCCATGGACCTGGGCTCCTGCATCGTGCCCCGGGTGGACGGCAGCGGCACGGCGGTCATCCTCGACACCGCGACGGACGACTCCGTCAGCACCAGCACCCTCACCGTCATCCCCCTGAGCAGCGGCACCGTGTACCGCACAGTGCTGCCACCGGCTCGGGACCGCGTGCTGGTGCCGGGGCCCGACGGCGTCCCGCGCATGCTCAGCGTGCAGGGCGACACCCTGTATCGCAGCCGGGTGGACATGCTGCCCGCGTTGCCTCCCGACGAGGAGGACACCGTCAGCTACACCGCCGGCTGGGTCGTCACCCCCGGCGGCGACCGGGCTGTCACCGTGCACACCGACGGGGAGATCGTCCTCACCGACGTCAAGACCGGGAAGACGATCGCCCAGGTACGCGGCGGCAAGCCCGGCCGCTCCTTCGACCGGGTCGGCGCCGGCTATGCCGTGACGCCCGACGGGGCCCGGCTCGTGGTCGCCGAGGCGGGGGCGGTGGCCGTCTACCGGCTGCCGGAGCTGACCCGGGTGCACCGGCTCGTGCTGCCCGAGCCGGAGCTGGCCGGGCTGCCGGCGGACGAGGTGGACTTCCTGAGCACCACCGTCGTGCTCACCGGCCCGGACCGGCTCGCCGCCCTGCACCGGGGCATCCTCACCCGGTGGGACCTCGGCACGGGCACCGCGCTGCGGCCACCACTGCGGCTCAGCGGCGGCACCACGCGCGACCGTTACCAGGCGGGGCTGGCGTACCTCACCGGGCTGCGCCCGGATCATCCGGACGAGCTGGTGGTGGTCCGGCCCGAGGGCAGCGTGCAGCTGTGGAGCCTGACGGACGACCGGCTGCTGCGGAGTCTGCCGATGACAGCCGATCAGCTGGTCCGCGGCGCGGTCGTGTTCGACGCCACCGGCATGCTGGTCGCGATCGACGACGGCGGCCACGCGACGGTCCGGGACCTGCGCGAGGTCGACAGTCCGCGGCCGGTGCCGATCGGGGATCTCACCGAGCTGCTCGGCTTCACCCCCGCAGGACACCTGCTCGCTCAGGGCACCACCGATCTGCAGGTGTGGGACGTGATCGCGGGCGCGCGGATCGCGCTGGTGTCCGAGCCCGGCGAAGCCGTCTCCTGGAGGCTGGCCGACGGCGTCCTCGCCGGGCGAGGACGCTTCGCCGGGCGGGTGTTGCCCCTCGATCCGCAGCGGTGGTTCCGCCGGTTGTGCGACCTCAGCGCCCGCCCCTTCACCGCCGGCGAGCGCGAGCTGCTGCGCCTGTCCGGCGCCCCGGCCGATCCACCGTGCGCCGAGGGTTGACGATGATCGATAGGCTGGCCCCCATGACACAGGTCGTGGCGATGCCCCTGGACGGCGGCGGCTCCGTGTGGGTCGAGGTCGCCGAGGAACCCGGCAATCTGCAGCACGTCGGCCGCGGCGCCGACGTCGTGCACGATGCATCCGAGACGCTGCAGCAGGCGCTGGCCCGGGTGCGCCCGGCCGCCACGGCCATCCGTGACAGCCTGCGCGACATGGCCGAACCCCCGGACCGGGTGGGCGTGGACTTCGGCATCAAGCTCACCGCGGAGGCGGGCGTCGTCATCGCCCGGGCGAAGAGCGAGGCCAACTTCACCGTACGGCTGGAGTGGAACCGCCCCGGCCCCGAGCCGGCCGGCTTCCCCGTCCCACCCGCACCGGGCGACGACGACTGAGCGGACCAGCCGGGCTGCGCGCACTGTGGAGTCGCCGCCCGTGCCTACGTGAACCTTCGAGGCACTGCAGGAACCAGCGCCGGTCGAAGGCGAGTACACCGGTGATCGCCTCGCTTCTGTTGCCCGGGCATCTCCCGACCCCTCGACACGGCCTCGGCGCCGCCGCCATTCACACCTTCGGCGGCGGCACTCGCGTGGGCGGCACCTTCGCCACCGATCGGAACGAGGCGCTCAAGCTCGGCTGACCCGTTCGCGCAGTTCGGGCGGTTCGCTGCCGATGGGACGTACATGGCGGAACTGCGCGCGGCCCCCTCCCGGCTGCTCCCGGTGGCCGTGTGGGGGTCGGGTGCCCTGCTCGCGGTGTCCCTGGTGCTGGTGCACACCGGCTGGGGGGACGGCATCGACGCGCGGCTCGCGAACGATCTCGCGTACGTGCCGGTCACCCTGCTGACGGCGGCGCTGGGCCTGCGGCTGATCACGAAAGGCGGTCTCGGTACGCGTGAGCGCCGGGCCTGGCTCCTGCTCGAGGCCTCGTTCGTGTGCCAGGGCGTCGCGCGCGTGATCTCGGTGATCCGGGACCTGATGTCCGTTCCGCCCTCGTATCCGAGCGTGGCCGACTATCTGTACCTTTCCGCGATCCCGTTCATCGTCGCCGGCCTGCTGCTGTTCCCCGCCGCCCGCCGGACCCGGGGCGAGCGCGTCAAGCTGCTGATCGACAGCCTGATCGTCGTGGCCGGTGCGTGCATGGCTCTCTGGTACCTGGAGATCGGCCCGATCGTGGAGGCCCGCGGCGTCGACCCGTTCGTGATCGCCTTCTCGGCCGCCGTGCCGATCCTCGACCTGCTCCTGCTCTTCGCGCTCATCACCCTGCTGCTGCGGCGCCCGGAGACCGGCGCCGGGATCGGGCTGCTGTGCGCGGCGTTCACGCTCAACGTGGTCGCCGACAGCACGTACACCATCGCGTTCGTGCAGTTCGGCATCTTCTTCCGCCCCGGCAGCTGGCCCTTCCTGCTGTGGGCGGCGGGCAGTTTCCTGACACTGCTCGCCGTCCACCGCCGGACGGTCAACGGCAGATCCACCCCGCAGCCGTACGCGCGCCGCGCCGAGCCCCGCCGCCGGCTGAGCTGGCTGCCGTACGGGGCGGTCGCGCTCGCGTACGGAATGCTGGCCTTTGTCGCCCGTGACCAGCCGCCCTATCCGCTCGGTGGCATGATCGCGGGCGCGGTCGCGCTGACCCTGCTGGTGATCGTCCGGCAGGTGTTCGCGCAGCGCGAGAACCGCCGGCTCGCCGTCACCGACCCGCTCACGGGGCTGGCCAACCGGGCCCTGATCGCCGAGCGGGTCGCCGAGTTCGAGCGGCAGCCGGCCCGCGACGAGCGGCACGACGCCGTGCTGCTGATCGACCTGGACCACTTCAAGCCGATCAACGACGCGCACGGGCACGACGCGGGCGACGCGGTGCTGCGGGCGGTCGCGGAGGCGCTGCGCTCGGTGCTGCGGGCGGGTGACACGGCGGGCCGGCTGGGCGGCGACGAGTTCGCGGTGCTGCTGTGCGGGCTGCCGGACCGCGCCGCCGTGGGGCACGTGGCGCAGCGGCTGGTGGAGGCGCTGCGTACCCCCGTGATCTTCAATGATCTCGTCCTGCAGGTCGAGGCGAGCATCGGCGTCGCGTTCCGCGCCCAGGGCGATGCGCTGCTGGCGCGCGCGGACGTCGCGATGTACGCGGCGAAGCGGTCCGGGCGCGGCCGCTACCGCGTCTACGAGCCGTCGATGGACGCCAACGTCCTGGACGCCGAGCTGCGGCGCGCAGTCGCCCGCGACGAGCTGGTCGTGCACTTCCAGCCGGTGGCGGACCTGGCCGGCGGCGGCTACGTGGCGGTCGAGGCGCTGGTGCGCTGGAACCATCCCGTCCGCGGGCTGCTGCTGCCCGGCGCGTTCATCGAGCAGGCCGAGGAGACCGGCGCGGTGATCCCGCTGGGCGAATGGGTGCTGCGCGAGGCCTGCCGCCAGGCCGCCGGCTGGCCGGTCCGGCTCAGCGTGAACCTCTCGGCCCGGCAGGTCGTGCAGCTCGGGCTGGTCGGCACGATCCGCGGCATCCTCGACGAGACGGGCTTCCCCGCCGATCGGCTGGTCCTCGAGCTGACCGAGAGCGTGGTCCTGCGGCCCGACGAGCAGACCGTGGCGCGCCTGCACGAGCTGCGCGACCTGGGCATCGGCATCGCGATCGACGACTTCGGCACCGGCTACGCCGCCCTGAGCTACCTGCGGACGCTGCCGGTCAGCATCCTCAAGGTGGACCGCTCCTTCGTCGCCGACATCGACACCGATCCCGACGCGTACGCCGTGGCGGCGGCCGTCGTCGGCCTGGCACAGGCGTACCGGCTCCAGGTGGTGGCCGAGGGCGTCGAGACGGCGGCCCAGGTGCGCTGCCTCACCGAGATCGGCTGCGGCTACGGGCAGGGGTACCTGTTCTCCCGGCCCGTTCCTGGCACTTCCCTGCGGTTCCCTGTGACTCAGATCACGTGTAATGCTGGGCCCGTCAATGTGGACAAGCGGGCGGGGGAAGCGCCATGCGAATCGGTAGAGCATCTGTAGTAGTCCTCATCATCGGAGCGGCGCTGACCGTGCCCGGCGTGGCCCTGGCCGATGTGCCACCGCCCGCCCGGGTGGGCTCCCGCTACGAGACGGCCAGCGGCAACACGGTCAGCCGCGACTGCGGCTACAGCGCACCGATCCCCGGGGTGGCCGGCCAGGCGTTCTGGGCCTTCTGCGACACGGCGATCAACAACCCGGGTGGGCAGACGATCGGGTTCATCGGCGGCTCCACGGCGGCGCGCGGCGCGTACACCAATGGTCAAGTGCCCACGACTTTGAGCGAGCTGCCCACCCCGCCCGCGGCCCCGGCGGTCCCCAGCAACCGCCAGCCGGCGCCCTTCCTGCCCACCCCGAGCGGCCTCGTTCTGCCCGGCACCGACACCTCATGCGGCGCGAGCGGGACCCAGTCCTACGCCGCCTCGTGGATCACCGGCCTGACCCGCGGCCCGAACCGCACGATCAGCGGCCAGAACGGCTCCCAGCTGCTGTTCCTCACCTACACGAACGTGTGCGTCGCCAACAACGCCTGGACGACGCAGAGCTACGGTGTAACGTTCTACAACCCGGCGACCAACCAGCGCGTCGGCCCCGCCACCGTGTTCCCGCGCCCCGCCACCGGCGAACTCGCCTGGCAGCGCCGCCTCGGCTCACCGACCTTCGCCGCGGACGGCTACCTCTACCTCTACACCCATCTGTGTACGTCGTCCGCGTTCGGCGCCTGCGGTGCGGGCACGGTGGCTCTGGCACGCACCCCGTGGTCCACGAGCACGGGCTGGTCCACGGGCAGCAGCTACCGCTGGTGGACGGGCTCCACCTGGTCCAGCGACCCGGCGGCGGCCACGTCGGCGCTGCCGGCCGCACGCCCGTTCGGCATCGACGTGCGGGTGTTCCCGGGGCGGGGCTACGTGGGCATCGAACAGACCACGATCGCGGGGCACTACCGGATCTGGAACGCCGCCACGCCCACGGGCCCGTGGACGGCCGGCGCCGAGTCGGTGCTGCCGGGGTGCGCCAGCACGACGACGAGCTGGTGCTACGCCTTCATCGGGCACCCGGAGCTGAGCACGGCGAGCTCACTGTTCGTCTCCCACTACCAACCCGACGATCGACACGTACGCGTCGCCGCCGTGCCCTGGTGATTGTGGCGGGCCGCGGCCCTGGTGGGCCGCGGTCCTTAGCGCGCCACGGTCCTTGGCGTGCCTGGCTTTCTCGGCGCGCGTGGTGTCCCGTCAGGCGGCGGCGTCTGCACTCCAGTAGCGCTTCGCCGAGGAATGCATTCCCACGTGCCCCGCGAATAACGTGCAGTCCTGCTCATCCTCATCGTGCCGCACGGTGCACCACGTATAGGAATTGATCTCCGAAGCACTCAGCGTCCACTGAACCCAGTACATGGTGTCCGCCACCTGCTGCCCCAGCGCCGCATGCGAGCCGCCATGCCCCAGCTCCAGCTCACACCCCAGCTCCGACTGCACGCTGGGCGCCTCACAGGGCAACCCGTCGAAGAATGTCAACTGTGCCGCATCGAGCGTGATCCGCGCGGGACAGTTCCTCACGTCCTCAGATTCGATCGACATGCGTCCATCAGTGCCCGCCCGCCGCCGTTCCTACCCTTCTGAACTGAACCGGTTTTTCTCACCTTCCGCACAGCGCCCCCCACCCTCATCTCCGACTCACCCCGCCCCACCCGCGAACCGCGCACCTGCCACAGGTCGCCGTGTACGTAGCCGCTCCGGCTCGCCACAGGGATGGTGACGCCGGCTACCGCGCCCGAGGTCCAGACCGTCACGAAGTAGCGGTTGTCCGTGGTGCGGACGATCGTGTCGGTAAGGGCCACGATGCGCTGGGCCGGCGGCGCCTCGTCCGTGAGGAGTGCTCAACCGGAGCTCGCGCCTGCCGATAGCGAGGCCGAACCGCAGATCAGCGACGACGCCGTGGAGGCAGGCCATGAACGGCAACCCGCGCCGCCCGGCGTTGAGCGCGGAAACCTCGGCGCACTGGATCGCCGACCTCTCCCGGGTCGGCCGCGGCTCCGTCATCGGCCGGGAGAGCATCGTGCAATCCCCGATGCACATCCGCCCCGGCGACCTGATCATCTCCGGCGCCGAGCGCTACCGGGTCGCCGGCGTCGGTCAGCCGGTCCGCGGCATCGTCGAGGTCCGCCTGGTCCCCGGCGAACGCCGCCACGGTCTCTACCTCCAAGCCGCCACCCCGGTCCGCGTCGTCCGCGCCCGCCGCGCCAAGAAGGCCCCGAAGCCGTCCCCCTGACGGGCCGCCCCAGCGCGCCTCGCCGAGCCGACCGGCTCCACGCGGTCATGGCGACCGACCTCGACCGCTTCAGTCGATCAACGACCCGCACGGCCACGATGCCGCGACGCCGCGCCGCGGGATGCCGATCGTCCCCCACCGGCAGCTGCAGCAACCTCGTCTTGCCGTAGGCGCTGCCCGGTGTCCGCCGGACTCCCGCCCGGGGTGGGGGACCCCCCTTCGAGGTGCCCCGCGAGCCGTGTAAAGTTCTCTCCTGTGAGGCGCCGCAGGGAGCCGGGAGCGAAGAAACATTCGGTCCCGATCTTTGCTACGCTGAGCAACACCTTGTCCGGGTGGCGGAATGGCAGACGCGCTAGCTTGAGGTGCTAGTGTCCTTTATCGGACGTGGGGGTTCAAGTCCCCCCTCGGACACCAGAACGTGGCATCCATGCCCTGCATGGGTGTTCATGGGCACATCGTAACCACAGCCGGGATCGTCATCGATTCCCGGCTGTTTCGGTAAGGATTCGACCTCTGCGCCGTTCCTTACTTTCCTTGCGACGCAGCCCTCTGAGCAGTCAGTACGCCTCCAGTGTGACGGTAACCACAGACGCATTTTCGCCACTCGATGGTCGACTGTGCGCACCGAGCGTCATGGGCAGGCTCTTCATGGCAGCGGCAGCCGTATGTCGTAGGGCTGGCCCTGCCCGGCCAACGGGTGCGGCTCACCGGTGAACGCCGAAAGCGCGTCCGCCACCTCTTCGAGGGTCGCCTTGACGTAGGTGGCGGTGGCCTGGGCTCGCGGGGCGAGGCCGTGCCCGGCGTACTTGCGGGCGACGGCTTGGCCGTAGTTGCGTTCGACCCAGGTGAGTGTGGTGTGCCGGATCCAGTGGATGGATACGCCCCGGGTGGCAACCCACGGCAGGTACTGACCGACGCGCTTGAAGAGATAGTCGTAGCGGCGGCCAGTGATCGGGCGGCCGTGGCGGTAGCGCAGTAGAGGACTGTCAAGGTCGGTGCTGGTGTCGGCGCGGGAGTTCAGATGCAGGAGCAGACTCGCGGCGAGTGTGGGTGAGACCGGCTGCCATCGTGAGGTCTGGCCCTTTTCTCGCAGCCAGACCAGGCACTGCTGGGATTCGAGATCACGACGGCGCAGCGCAAGTGCGCCCCCGCGGCGGCAGGCAGTCTCCAGATGCAGTCTGAGGATCAGCCGGTCCAAGTCCGGGTCGTTGCCGGTGTTGACGGCCACGTCGATGAGTTGTGCCAGCGGCTCGTGCGCGAGTGCCTGCCGAGTCGAGTCCTGCCGGCGCGGTTTATAGACCTGCGCGGCGGGGTTGCCCGCAGTGGTGAGCAGCCCGTCGGCGACGGCGTAGTTGTACAGGCAGCGCAGCGCGGCGATCAGATGCTCGGCGGCACCGGCACCGCCTCGGGAGTTGCGTCGGACCACCGCGCCGGTCCGGGCTTGCTCGGCCAGCTGCTGCACCTCGAGTGGCGTGGGTTCGTCGAGGCGTCGTTGTCCCCACAGCTGCTGCACTCGTCGCCAATAAGTCGTGTAGAGGGCGCGAGTGCCGGGGGTGACAGCGGTAGCGACTTGAGGGATGTACTCGTCGAAAGTTGGCACGTGCCGTGCTGGGGTTGGGGCGATGAGCTGTTCGGCTGACACCCCCGGCGGCCGCGCCGTCCAGGTCGCCGCCGACCCTCATCCCGAAGCGGGCCAGCGACCTCACGAGATCGTTGATCGCCAGCACGTCAGCCATGGACGGGAACGCTACCCGCTGACCGCGCCGTGGTGGTGCTCCGCGATACGGCGGCGTCACCCCGCCGGGTGAAGCGCGGCATCGTTACCTGTGGATCTGCGGGTGTAGTTGACTGTGTGGGCGTTTCCCGGACGGCGCCGTGCCGTTGCCAGTGTGATGAGCCCTCGGGAGGGCGTATGGTCGGTCGACGAGTGCCGTGGTTCGTGATCGGCTGGACGGTGCTGCTGATCGTCTCCGCATGGCTGGCGCTGGCCTCCTGGTGAACCCCGGGGTGGGGCGTGTTGGCCTCCGGCCACCTTCGGCGCCTGCGCGCTGGTCTGCGCAGGGAACGTCTTCTGGGCGGTGAAGAACCGCCGCACACCTAACCGATAGCGGCAGCTCATAGGCCGGCACGTCCCAGCGAAGCAGCGGGCGGCGACGGTGGCCCGGCTCCCGCCAGCGTCGAAGGCGCCGACCAGCCCCGCCAGACAGCAGCGAAGTCGCTCGCACTCCTCCGCGGCCACGACCTGGCGCCGCTCGGCAAGCAGCATCGATTGGCCGAAGGTGTGCGCGTTCAGGTGGCGCAAGGAGGCCAGCCTCTCCAACTCGGCCTTCACCGCGGCCGGGCTCGGCGACGTCGGGCCCACACCCAGCCAGGCCAACGGAGTCAGGCCGAGGTGGGCGTGGGGACCAGCAGCAGGTTCAGCCCGGCGCACCGCCGGTCGGGGAGCAGATGTCCACCAGGGTCCAGGTCTCGGTCCGGACGCGGGCCCGAGGCGCGGCCACCCGTCGCAGCAACAGAATCACCCCAGACCGGATCAGCCGCGACGACAGAAACTACTCGCAGGCCAGCCGGAACAGCAGCCTTAGCGAGTCGCGGGTGATTCCCAACCACGAGCGTTGACGAGCGTCGATGGCTTGGCGGGGCCCGCCAAGCCCGGCCCGCCGTCGAGCGCCAGGTCAACGGCGGGCTCAGGTTCGTCGTCGACGTAGCAGATCCAGGCCTGGCTTGCCGGTGTCCCAGACGAGCGGCCAACGCGCGCCGATCGTAGACGCGACAGACAGGTCACCGTGACCTGGGACGTTGGTCTCGTCGATGACGCTGCCAACGGCGGCGAGGCGGTGATGCTGGCAACATCACCGCCTCGCCGCTCAGCGAGATGCGCTTCCATTCCGCCGCTCGCCGCGAACATAGAGCCGTAGCTCTGCGCTTCCGCCGACCCCCACAGCGCAGCGCTGTGCGTACCGCCTGCACCTCGCCGGGCCCCTAGCTCAGGAGGTTGCCCTGCCCGGACCGCCTTCGTCCCCGCCGACGACCGCTGGGCCTACGCCCCTGCTGGGTCGAGCAGATCGCGCACAGCGAGTGGCAGACCCACCTCGAACCCGAATTGCTCGCCGACTAGCTCCGCGAGTTCACCGACCAGCAGCGCACCCTCAACGAACGCATCGCCGTCGTCGTCGCCCAGACGCGTGCCATCGGCGCCACCTGGGACACTATCGGCCGCGCCGTCGGCGTCACCCGCCAGTCGCGCACGAACCGTGGAAGAGCCGGGTATAGAGCCCGGTCCGGCAGATGAGACCACCGGGGACGTGGATCGTCATCCAGAACTCTTATCGACTTTCAGCCCGGCCAGGTAGTCCGGCGACGGCCACAGCACACCTCGTTCCGAACCATCCACATACAACGGCGGCCGGACCCATGTCCCTGGGCGCTGCAGGTTTACCATCCCGCCGGAGAAACTCGCGCGGCAGAAATGGACCTCACTGCCGGAGAACCCCGCACCAGCAAAGTCGACCTCGCCGTCGTCGATCATCGCGTCGGAGAAATCGACCGTGCCGCCGGAGAGCGTCGCGTCGAAGAAGTTGACCGTGCTACCGGAGAGCGTCGCGCGGGAAAAGTCGACCTCGCCGTCGGAGAGCGTCGCGTCGAAGAAGTTGACCATGCCGCCGGAGAGCGTCGAGCCGGAAAAGTTGACCATGCCGCCGGAGAGCGTCGCGCCGGAAAAGGCGACCGTGCCGCCGGAGAGCGTCGCGTCGAAGAAGGCGACCATGCCGCCGTGGAGCGTCGCGCGGTTAAAACTGACCGTGCCGCCGGCGAGCGTGGCGCGGAAGAAGTTGACCGTGCCGCTGGAGAGCGTCGCGCCGAAGAAGTCGATCCCGCCGCCGGGAAGCGTCGCGCCGGAGAAGTCCACCGTGCCGCCCAGAAACGTCGCGCCGGAGAAGTCCAATAGGCCGCCAGAGAACGTCGCGCCGGAGAAGTCGAGAACCGTGTCCGTCGTGATGTCAATGCTGTGCAAGTTGCCGCCGTCGAAGACGGCGCCGGTGAAGTCGAAGCGGTGGCCGTGCCAGCGCTCCCGCACCTTGTTCCGGGGTGGTCGCAGATGGTCACCGATGAGCGCCATTACGGTATGGCGAACCTGTTGCTCCTGGCGAGCCTCGTCGCCGGCGTCGGGCACCGGCGTGTTTAGCGGCAGCCCGGGGCCGTGGGCGGCGGCGGGAGATGTGGGTGTCGGCGGGGGCGGGGTGTATGGCATGCGCAGGTAGGCGCACAGCACGTCAATGCAGCTCTGCCGGCCCTCGGCCCAGTCGTCGGCGAGCCCAGCCATTGCGTACACCCCGGCGAGACGGACCGCGGCCTTGTCCGAGCCGAGCTGGTCGGCGGCCTTGCCGAACCGCTCGTTGAATAGCTTGGTGTCCTCGCGGTGCTCGGCGGCCTCGCTGTGGCCCTGCTTGCGGTAGGCGACTGTCAACGCCACCACCCCGCCGATCCCGGCCACCACCGACAGCACGATTTTCATCGCCTCGAACGTGTTCGGCACCGTCCACCCCGTCGTCGGAGCCGTTCCTGCCGGGGCCGGGAGGCTCGGCGGGGCCGTCCGGGCCGGCGAGGCGGTGACGGGCGAGACCAGATCCGGGCGGCCGAACGCAAGCCACAGACCGACCCCGACCGTCACGGCGACTGCCAGCGCGGTCAGCAGCAGAACCCCTACGTGCGCGAACAGCGGCGCCCGCACCGCGGTGGGACGGCGGCGGGTACCGCCCCGGCCACCCCACCGCAACGCGGCAACACGGAGCAGGACCGCCAAGCCGGCCAGCAGGAGCAGGATCGGCATCCATCGCCATCCCGGCCCGGCGAGCAACTGCCCGGCCGGGCGCCACCACCGCCCGGGCGTGAGCATGACGATGGCCGCCAGGACCGCGACTACCGCGAGCGCCATGCGGAAGCTATCGCGGTACCGCGCCGCCCAGACCCGCTGTGGGACCCGAACCGCCCCGCGCCCGACGCTCCTGACGCGCTGCAAGAAGGCCATGCCCCTATTGCAGTCGACGGCACCAAATCCTGTCACCCCGTAGAGATTACCGAGCTCATTACAGGCACCAGTTGGAAGTGAACGGGCATGTGTCGGCGTCATCCGCCCACAGCTTGAGTGGGGCGGAGCCTCAGGTTAGGCCGCGAGCCACAGGGTGACGGTGGACCCGTCGGTTGGCGGGCTGTCCCAGTCGTGTCCGCGGCTGCCGCTGATGATGTTGCTGGCATCCAGCACGCGCACATCCGGAGCACTGAGCCAAGCGAAAGCGGGACGTGTACACCGGACGCTTCAGCTCGAAGGACCAGGTACGGAACAGTTCAGAACAGCCACGGACAGCTATCGCGTGCGCGTCGAGGTCGACAGGGTGATCACAACAACGATTGGCACCCAACCGGCACCCGGCCCGCTCGATGGGCCCGCTGATCGGTGATGCCGCCGGCATCACCGGCCCCAGCGCTCGTTAGACCGTTGCCATCACCAGCGTCAACAGCCGCGGCGCCAG
>CAKUMG010000060.1 GCA_934667465.1 uncultured Actinoplanes sp.
CTGCCGGACGGCGCAGCGCCAGGCGGCGGGCTCCCGGATGGCGGAGAAACGCCGGGCGGCGGGCCGTCAGGCGGGGGAACACCGGGCGGCGGACTGTCGGGCGGCGGAACGCGGGCCGGCGGGACGGCGGGCGGTGGGCTGCCGCCGTTGGACGCGCTGGTGGACGCGGTCAACACGGTGACGTTCGCGCCGGGCGCCGCCGACGTCGCGCAGGCCGAGCGGGCCGGGCGGCAGGCGGTCACGTACGCGGAGGCCCTGAAGTCTCAGCGCTCCTGGTGGCGCCGCGCCTGGTGGGCGATCCATCCCGGCCCGCTGCGCTGGCACCGCGACTAACGGAACGTGGCGGCGGCCTGCTCGACCCTGGCGTAGTAGCTCTTCCACCAGCCGGCGTCGTCGGAGGCGAGGTTGGTGTTGTCGGGCCGGATGCCCGCCGCGCCGTCGATCAGCTCGCGGACGATGTCGGCGTGGCCGGCGTGCCGCTCGTTCTCGGCGATCATGTGCACCAGGACGTGGTGCAGGGTGACCGGGTTCGCGTCGCCCCACCACGGCACCTGGCCCTCGGCGTCGAGCCCGAGCGCCGCGATGGTGGCGTCGCTGTGCTCCCAGACCCGGCGGTAGAAGCCGACGATCTCCTCGCGGGTCTGCTCCGGCGCGGCCCACATGTCGGCGTTGAGCTCGGCACCGTCCTCGAAACCGGGCAGCATGTCGGCGATCGGGCGCCCGAACGTCGCGCCGAGATAGCCGGCCTCGACCATGGCCACGTGCTTCACGATGCCGAGCAGGTTGGTCGCGGTCGGCGTCAGCGGGCGCCGGATGTCGTACTCGGACAGCCCTTCGAGCTTCCACACCAGCGCATCGCGTCCACGCTGGAGATACCTCTGCAGAGTCGCCTTGGGGTCGTAGTCGGTCATCCGAGCACCCTGCCACGTCCGGCCACGCGCCGCTGCCCGCCCGGCACCGCGTCGGCGCGGCGGGCCGGGCGATCAGCGTGGTCGCCGACGGTGGCCGCACTGGTTCACCCTCGCGCAACTCGCGGTGGAGACCGTCGTTCCCGTCGCCGTTCTCACGCTGCTCGCCCGGCCCGTGCCCGCCGGCCCTCGGTGACGCCCGCGGTCACCTCACAGGCTGGTGGCGGTGATGTCGCCGGGGGAGGTGGTCGCGCGGATGGTGAGGCCGATGTCGCCGGTGTTCGTGAGCGAGTTGACGATGCGGCCGTACGTGGTGCCGGCGTCCAGCGACGCGGAGGTCCCGCGGGCGGCGCCGATCGAGATGCCGCCGTGCTCGGTGCGCAGCGTGACGGTGCCGCGCACTGCCTCCGTGACGCGCAGGTCGCCCTGACGGGTGACGAGCTCCGCGTCGCCGCCGAGCCGGACGACGGTCACGTCGCCGGACTGCAGCGTCACCCGGGCGGCCGCGGTCTCCTCGAGCTCGACGGTGCCCGACGCGCCCTCGAAGGCGACGTCGCCGAGCCGCCCGGTGCCGCGGAGCTCGGCGGCGGCCGACTTCGCCTCGACCGACGACCCGGCGGGCAGCCGGACCGTCACGTCGACCGAGCCGGAGGAGCCGAGGAGCAGGCCCTCGGGCTGCGGGGCCTCGATCCGCAGCACACCGTCGGCGTGGGCGACCTCGATGCTCTTGGCGGCCCGGACGTCGCGGTCCTTGCCGGCGTCGGCGGGCGAGATCTCGACAGTGGTGCCGGCCTGGTCGTCGGCGAAGATGTGGATGCGGCCGGCGGGGATGTCGAGCACGGCGTTGATCGGGGCGGGGATATCGAACGTGTGCATGGTGACTCCTTCGGTCCGAGGCTTCCGGCCGTTGTTTCCGACATGGGAAAAGCTACGTTGCGTTTGCGAAGTAGGCAACGGCCGCGTTGCGATTGTCGGACGTATAAACAGCTCAGAGCAGCGCAATCATTGCAACCGCTTGACAATCAACGCAACGATCGTTGCAACAGTGAGAAGTGAAGGCGACGCCTGGTGAGCTCGGTTCCGGAGCAGGCGCTGGCGTGGGTCGCGGCGATGACCAGCGGGCCGGTGCTCGGCGTCCGCAGGCTGGCCGGGGGGACGCACGCCGCCACGCACCTGGTGCGCACACGGGGGACGCCGCCGGAGGCGGTGCTGCGCCGTTATCCCGCGGGCGATCCCGCTCCCGCGCGCGAGGCGGCGGTGCTGACGGCGCTGGACGGGCTCGGTGGATGGGTGCCGCGGCTGTACGGGGCCGATCCCACGGGGGCGGTGGCCGGCGAGCCCGCGGTGCTGATCAGCCGGTTGCCGGGGCGGGCGGACATCGGGGTGCCGCGGCCCCGGGCGCTGGGGGCGGCGCTGGCTCGGCTGCACGGCGTACGGACGCAGGGGTTGACCTTGCTCCGGGATGCGCTGGCGGCGCTCCCGGGTGGGTCGGCGTTCGCGGGGCAGGAGCGGGTGCTGACCCACTTCGATTACTGGTCGGGGAACGTGCTGTGGGACGGGGAGCGGCTCTCCGGGGTGGTGGACTGGTCGGGGGCCGGGCTGGCGCCGCGGGGGCTGGATGTGAGCTGGTGCCGGCTGGATCTCGCGCTGCTGCACGGGGCTTCGGCGGCGGAGTCATTCCTGGACGCCTATCAGGAGGCGGCCGGCGTGACGGTGCCTGAGCTGCGGGCGTGGGACCTTTTCGCGGTCGGGATCTCAGCGGACAGTGTGGCGGGGTGGACCGACAACTATCAGGACTTGGGACGGGGTGACCTGACGGCTGCGGTGTTGCGGGAGCGGCACGCGGCCTGGGGACGGAGCCGACGCGGGTGAGCGGGCTGCGACCCGGGGGGTGCCGCGCGGGTCGGCGTGGGCGTGCCGCATCGGGCGTTGACGGTGCCGGGGACGCGGAGGGCGTACGGCGGGTTGACGGGTGGGGGTGCGGGGGTAGGTTCCTGGCATGGCCGATCCGATGGAAGCCGTGCGACGGCTGCTCGACCTGCGGCAGCACCATCGCACGGAGGATCTGCCGCCGGCGCTGAGTGGGGTGGCGCCGCTGCTGGATGCCGTACGGGTCACCGCGCTCATGGTCGACTACGAGCAGATCTCGCTGTGGCCGCTGCACGGCACGCCCGGCGACGAGACGCCCCGCAAAGTGGACGACACGCTCGCCGGGGAGTCGTTCCGGACCGCGCGGGTGCTGCAGGGCGACGGGTGCCTGTGGCTGCCGCTGCTGCACGGCGCCGAACGGCTCGGGGTGCTCGAGGTGCGGCACCGCGACGAGCCCGATCCGCGGCTGCGGCGCGACCTCGAGGTGATCGCGGCGCTGGTGGCGGAGCTGATCGCGAGCCGCCAGAAGTACGGCGACGCGGTCGAGCGCACCCGGCGCCGGCTGCCCATGCAGCTGGCCGCCGAGATCATCTGGAACCAGCTGCCGCCGTTGTCGTTCGCGGCCCGCGAGGCGCTGGTCACGGCCGTACTGGAACCGTGCTACGACGTGGGCGGCGACGCGTTCGACTATGCGGCCAACGGCGATGTGGTGCACGTGGCGCTCTTCGACACCGTGGGGCACGGGATCAGTGCGAGCGCGCTGACGACGCTGACGCTGAACACGTACCGTAATGCTCGTCGATCCGGTCTCGATCTCGTGGACACGTATCGCTCGATCGACAAGTGGGTCCGCGCGCAATACCCAGGCGCCTTCGTGACGGCCCTGCTCGCCGAGCTCGACGTCGTCACCGGCGCGTGGCGGCGGATCGCGGCGGGGCACCCGGCCGAGCTGCACCTGCGCGGCGACCGGTCGCTGGTCTCACCGCCGACGCCGACGGCGCTGCCGCTCGGGCTCGGGCACATGGTGCGGCGGCCGCCGCGGGTCACCGAGGTCATGCTCGAGCCCGGCGACACGCTGGTGCTCTACACCGACGGGATCACCGAGGCGCGGTCGGGGGACGGGGAGCTGTTCGGGGTCGAGCAGCTGGAGGCGTTCATCCGGGGGCAGATGCGGCTGCGGACGCCGGCGGCCGAGACGATGCGGCGGCTGATCCACACCATCGTCTCGTACGAGAACGGGGAGCTGCGCGACGACGCCACGGCCGCGCTGGTGCAGTGGCGGCCGTGAGCTCGCTACGCGCCGGCTTCGCGGTCAGGCGGTGGCGGGGCTGCGGCGGACGCGGGCGCTCGTGCGGCGGGTCCACTGCACGCCGCGGTCGAGGATCGCCTTCGCCATGACGAAGACGCAGGTCAGGCCGTTGATGAACGAGCCGACGACGTCGGTGGGGTGGTGCATCCCGCGGTACATCCGGGTCAGCGCGACCCCCACGGGCACCAGAACCAGGAACCAGCAGAGGGTACGCAGCCAGCCGCGCGACGTCAGCGCCGCGAGCACGAGCGCGAGTCCGACGTAGAGCGCCACCGACGCGGACGTGTGCCCGGACGGGAAGCTCGACGTCGGCGGCGAGACGTCCATGTGCTCGACGGCCGGCCGGGACCGGTCGATCGCGAGCGTGGTCAGGAAGAACACGATCGCCTGGGCGGTGACCGCGGCGCAGAGGAAGAGCGGCTCCCTCCAGCGCTTGAGCGTGAGCCGCAGCACGAGCGCGGCGATCGCCGTGACCGCGATGACGGCGGGGGTGCTGGCCAGAGTGCTGAACACCAGGGAGACGCCGTTGAGCTCAGCCGTGCGGTCCCGTTCGAGCTCGCGGTTGACCGAGTCCTCCACGGTGAGCGGCCAGGTGTGCGTCAGGACCTTGGTGATGAGCAACCCGAGGCCCACCATGACGGCCAGCAGCAGGGCGACCGGGGCGAGAATTCGCTTGAGGAACTGAGCCACGACTTCGGACATGCGGGCGCCCTTACCCGTACGCCTCACGCGGTAAGCCTCGCCCAGGTAGTGACGCCGATCGACGCCCCCCGGCGACCGCGCCGGGCGCTTCGCCGTGGCGGGCGGGGCGGAGGGCCGGCGGGGCGGCGGGTCAGGGGGTGCGGGGCTCGGCGCGTACGGGATCGGCGACCGCGGGATCGACGCCGCGCTCGACCACCGGCAGCAGGCCGCGGCGGGTGAAGGCGGCCGCGGTGGCGGCGACGACGGCGACGCCCAGGAGCAGGCCGGCGAGCACGTCGCTGGTCCAGTGCACGCCGATGATCACCCGGGAGACGGCGGTGCCGACGGCGATGATCGCGCCCCCGGTCCAGAGCAGCCAGCGGTGCCGGACGACGGGGAGCAGCACGAGGATGAAGATGCCGGCGCCCAGGGCGGCGTTCAGGGCGTGCCCGGACGGGAAGGAGAAGCCGGCCGCGCGCGCGATCGGGTCGAGGAAGCTCGGGCGGTGCCGCTCGATCAGCAGCTTGAGCAGCGCGCCCAGCACCCCGCCGGCGACCATCGTGGTGATCGCCCAGAGCGCGGTGGCCCGGCTGCGCCGCCACAGCCACACGACCAGCACCAGCACGGCGGCGCGCAGCGGCCACGGCGCGAAGATGTTCGTCCACCAGACGGTGGCGTCCGTCCAGCCGGGGTGCCGCTGCGCCCAGTCGTGCAGCGCCTCGGTGATCGCGGCGTCGGCGTCGTGCAACGGCGCCCAACCCCCGGCGACCAGCACCGACAGGAGCGCGAACGGCACCAGCACCGCCACCGTCAGGACAGCGGCCGTGGCGAGGCGCAGTTCGAGCTTCATGAGGGTGCTTTGTACCCCGGCGGGCTCCGGCTATGCCCCCGCGTTCACCCGCCGTTCACTTTCCGGGACGCAGCCGGCCGGCCGCGTCGCCCGCGGTCGGCGACGACCTCGGGGTCAGCGCCGCGGTCGACGTGCCGGCCCTGACGTTCCGGCAGGCGGACATCGTCGCCCGGCAGGGCACCGGCGAGCACCCCGAGGTCATGCACACGGTCCTGCTCGCCCTCCAGCACCGCTGCGTCATCGGGACCCTCGCCCCGGCGGCCTATCACGCACTCGGCTACACCCGCACGGTCGATCTCTCCGAATAGGCGGGCCTGCATCATGCGGTTCCGGGTCGAGCGGCGACGACATCCGATCAGGTGTTCGGGCTGGACCGCGGCCAGGTCGAACGCGTAGCCGCTGGCGTGGCCGCCTGTCCAGGTGAGAGCCGATGAAGCGGACCTTTACCGCGGGTTGGTCAGACGTCGCTGTCGCTTATCCGTCAGCATCGGTATTCGCGGGTCAGAGCACTTCTCCCGGGCCAATACTGACGCCGGTGCCAAGGGGCATCGAAAGGTCTGTCGACATGGGGAAACAATGACAGCGACACATGACAGGCGGCAGGGGCCTCGGATCGTGGCCACACTGGTCGCCGTGACCGGGCTCACCGTGCCGGTGGCACTGGCCGCGCAGCCGAGCGAAGCAGCACGGCAGGCCGCGAGCGCGGCGGAGACAACAGAGCTTCCGGTGTACGCGGTGCGGTCGACCGGGCTCAGCGAGCTGCAGGTGCGGCGGCTCGCCCGGGCGTTCGGGACCGCCAGGCTCGCGCGGCAGGAGGACGGCAGCGTCCGGTTCGCGGGCGAGACCACCGTGCCCACGCGGCAGGCGCGCCGCGGGCGGGACGAGGACGGCAACGTCACCACGACGAGCGTGCTCGATCTGGCGGCGCTGCGCAGGACCAAGACGGTGAGCACGGCCACCGCCCTGCGCTGGACCGCGCGGGCACTCGCCTCGGCGGGGCTCACGCCGCGCGACGCCAAGCCGCTGGCACGGCACAGCTCGATCGAGGTCGTGAACCGCCGCGGCACCACGACGGCCAAGGTCAGGATCGACACCAGCGTCTCGTACGCCTTCCGGCTGGCCGGTCTGCCGTACACGGGACCCGGCGCGAAGGTCCGGACCGCGTACAACGGCCGCGGCGCCCTGACCGGTCTCACGGTCAGCACGCGCGGGCTGGCCCCGGCGGGCACCGTCCGGGTGCTCGGTGCGGAGCAGGCGCAGCAGCGGTGCGCCACCGCCCTCGGTGAGCACGTGCGAGTGCGCACCTTCGACCCCGTCTACTACGCGCCGGCCCTGTCCACCGGCCTCGAGCGGCTCGAACCGAGCCTGCGCTGCTCCGGCGTCATGGCCGACGGCAGCGCCACCCAGATCGTGCCCGTCCCGGCGGCGGCCGACGCCACCCTGACCCCGATGGATCCGCCCCCGCCGCCGCGGGAGGAGGCACCGCCGCAGGCCACCGCGCGCGCGTACGGCAGGGCCGATGTCGGCAGCGAGGGCACCGGACCGTGCTCGGGCCTGCCGCACACCGGCACCAACCTGGCCTCGTTCACCAACCGGTTCCAGGCGGGCGGCGTGCCGTCGGAGTTCAGCTGGCTGGACCAGAACGCCTGGGAACGCGACTTCAAGGAGCCGTCCGACCAGTCCTGGACCGACCACGTCGACCTGACCTACTGGCAGGGCCACGGGGCGCCGACCGGGTTCAGCTTCTCCGGGTGCAGCACCAAGGACGACACGTTCCTGCGCAACACCGAGGCGCGCTGGGGCAATGGGGACGCCGAGTGGATGAGCCTGTTCACGTGCTCGGTCCTGCAGTACGACGACGGCGGCCGGCGCTGGTGGCAGCGGTGGGGCCCGGCGTTCGCGGGGCTGCACCAGATCAACAGCTTCCACACGATCTCGTGGCACAGCGCGAGCCACGGCGGCACCTACGCCAACTACCTGCTGCGCGGCAGTCCGATGCGCGTCCGGTCGGCGTGGGCGCAGGCCGCCATCGACGACCAGCCCGCCGACGTCGTGTGGGCGTCCATGGGCCCGATCGGCCCGGGCGGCGCGGTCTCGTTCAACGACTACTTCTGGGGCAGGGGCCCGGTGAGCCCGGACGTGCGCGGCAACGCGATCACCGGCTACTGGTACCTCTCCGGCGGCGCGTGATGTCCGTAGTAGCGATACTGACGGCGGTCCTCCTCGGGGCAACACCGGCGGCCGCCGGCCCGCCGGACGAGTGGGCCCAGCCGGGAGCACACGCCACCAACGACCGGTACAACGGCGGCGAGACGCGGCTCACGGCTGAGAACGCGGGCAAGCTCAAGCCCCGCTGGACGGTCCCGCACACCGAGGTGACGTGCGCGGACCCGAGCACGCCTCTGGTCGGCGGCGGCAAGCTGCTGACCGCCGGCGCGTACAGCATCAGTGCCTACAACGCCCGCACCGGCGCCATCTCCTGGCGGACCGCGGTCACCAAGAAGCGCTACATCCTGCTCGCCACCGTCGCCGGGACCAAGGTCGTCGCCCAGTACCGCGACTGCCGGACGGGCAAGGCGTTCCTGACGGCGCTCGACGTGCATACGGGCAGGACGCTCTACACCCGGCCGATCGGCACGACTCTGCTGTACGGGCTCGTCGCCGACAAGGGTGTGCTGGCGGGCGGGCTGTGGGAGGACGACGCCGCCCGGTACGCGATGCGTGGCTACCGCATCGCCGACGGCACGCTGCTGTGGTCGCGGGCCGGCTCGATGCAGTTCCCGCCGATCGCCGCGCGCGGGCGGGTCCTCGCGGACGGCGGTGCTGTCGACATCAGGACAGGCAAGCCGCTGTGGACACTGCCCGCGGGGTGCGCCGACGTGCTGGGCGCCTCGACCGACGGCAAGCGGCTGTTCCAGGCCTGCGACGGCGACGAGGGCGTACGGGTGATCGATGCCACGTCCGGTGAGGTTGCCGACACGTTCCCGGGTACCTATTCGCGCTACAGCTTCGCCACCGACGGGCAGCGGATCTACCTGCTGGGCTACGGTGGATTCGTGGCGCTCGACGCGCGTACCGGCAAGCGGTTGTGGAAGGTCGCCTTCGAGACCGAGCCACCGCTCACGTTCGCGGTGGCGGGCGGCGTCGTCTACGGGTGGCGGGGCAACGGGCACGCGCTCGCCGCGGTCGAGGCCGCGACCGGCAAGCCCATCGAGCTGCCCGCGAGCACCGCGTCCGTCCGGGACGGCGTGATGATTGCGCAGGGCCGGCTGTACGGGATCACGGGCGCGGCCGTCACCGCGTACGCACCCTGACCTCGACGAGCCGTGGGAGCGATTCCACAATCGGCTCGGGGGTGGGCGATGCCGGCCGTGCCGGGCCTCGGTGAGCTGAAGGAACGGATCTACGTCGAGTTGCTCGGCGGGCGGGCCGGAACACCCGGTGAGCTCGCCGAGCAGCTCGCCGCCGGGGAGGAGGAGACCCGGGCGGCGATGCGCACACTGCAGGAACACGGGCTCGTCGGGCTCGACGGCGACCGGGCCTGTCCGGCGCCGCCGGCCCGCATCGGCCACTGCGTCGCCGCCGGGGAGGAGGCGCGCGCGGTCCATCCCGTACGCACGGCTTTGCACCGCGCGGTCTATCCGGTACGCAAAGCGCGCACCGCGGTCGACGACGTCGCCGCCAGCTCCGGGCGCGCCGGCAGGAGCAGCGTCGTCACCCCCAGGGCCTGGTTCATCGCGGCGAGCTCGTGCTCGCGCTGGTAATCGGTCGCGTTCCGGACCCCGCGCACGATCACCCCGCAGCCGTGGCGGCGGCAGTAGTCCACGGTCAGCCCGTGCCACGCGGCCACCGACACGTTGTCCCACCCCGCCGGCAGCAGCCGCCGGATCTCCGCCGCCCGCGCGGCGGACGGCTGCGCCGGGCGCTTGTCGTCGTTGACGGCGACCAGGACGGTGAGGTGGCCGACGAGGCGGCGCGCCCGGTCGGCGATGGCGAGGTGGCCGGGTGTGCAGGGGTCGAACGTGCCGGGGTAGACCGCCCGGGCGGTCACCGCAGCACCAGCAGATCCAGCGCGTCGACGACCGGGCCCGGCTCGGTGCGGGCGGCCTCGCGCATCCGGGCGACCCCCGCCGCGTACGCGTCACTGTCGTAGACGATCGAGGCCATGCCCCCACCCAACCTGCGAAGCGCGCGGAGGTCAACGTCTCCCGGGCGGCTATCGTTGCGCCGGTGACGGCTCCCCTCCCCCGCTGGGAACAGATCCGCATGCTGCGCGCCGAGGCCGAGTTCGACGCGGTCAAGAAGGACACCCGCATCGCGTACGGCCTCTGGTGCGTCGTCGGCATCTTCGGCGGCCACCGCTTCTACCTCGGCGACACGGCCCGGTCCATCGCCATGCTCTTCACCCTGGGCGGCCTCGGCCTGTGGACCCTGCTCGACGTCTTCCTCATCGCCCGCCGCGTCCGGGCCGTCAACCACACCCGCCGCGCCGCGGTCATGGCCCGCTACGACATCATCGACGCCTGAGCCGGGTCACTCCACGAGCTCGGCCGTCAGGCCCGCCGCGGGGTTCGCGAACCCCTGGACGGCCGTCGCGTACGAGTACGACACGCGCACGGTGACGGTGTCGTCCTCGCCGGCGACGACGCGCAGGGGCGGGCTGGAGAACCAGTCCATCGCGGCCACGACCTCGTGCTCGCCCGGGGTGAGCGGCACCGTCTTCTCGCCGCGGAACCGGACCTTCGCGACGACCACGCCGTCCACCTTCACCCGTACGCGTCGCAGGTAGCCGGTTTCCCCGCGGGCGTCCCTCGTGATGACGAGCAGCGGCACGACAATTTCCCCCGTCCATGGTTCAGCTGGTCACCGGGGAGGAAACCCTGCGCGGCGCAACAGCGACGGTGGCGCCGTCAGGATCAGGACCGGCACCGCGATCACCGTGAGCCCGGCCATGACGAGCATCGCCTGGAGCTCCGTCAGGCCCGCGGCGCCGCTGACGAACCCGCCGGCGATGTAGGCCACGAGGAAGAACGCGACCAGGGCGACGAAGACCCTCCCCGACACCGGCCGCCGCATCACACCACTCACCGTCAGCAATCCGCGATAGACACTCCTTACTAGCCGCAACCGGGGCCGGGCAAACGTGGAGCGGGGGAAAGTGCGCAAGATCGGACCTCCCCGGGCGGCGCGGCGGGCGGCACGCTGGGCGGATGGATGATGTCCGGGTTCATGACACCGTCGTGGTGTCGGGTGGCGTACCGCTCGCGGTGCGGATCCACCGGCGGGCCGACGCCGGCCTCGCGCGGCAGGCCGGGGTCGTGGTGGCGGGGTCGTGGCTGACGGTCAAGGAGCAGATGCCCGACCTGTACGCCGCGCGGCTCGCGGTGGCGGGGTTCACCGCTGTGACGTTCGACTTCGCCGGGTTCGGGGCCAGCCGCGGTGAGCCCGCGCAGGCGGAGTTGCCGCACCGGAAGATGGGTGACCTGGCGGCGGTCGTGCACGCCCTGCGCGGGTCCTCGCTTGTCGACGGCGGGCGGCTGGGCGTCGTGGGGGTGTGCGCGAGCGCCCAGTACGTCCTGGGTGCCGTGGCCGGCGGGCTGCCGGTGCGGGCGTTCGCGGCGGTGGCGGGCTGGTTCCACGACCTCGCGACGGTCACACCGTTCTACGGCGGGCCGGAGGGTGTGGCGCGGCGGCTGGCGGCGGCCGGCGACGCGGCCCGGGTCCACGCCGCGACCGGGCGGGTGGTGACCGTGCCCGCCTACGCCGCCGGGGACGACGAGGCCGCGATGTCCCTGGAACTGGACTACTACGCCGATCCGGGGCGCGGCGCGGTGCCGCAGTGGCGCAACGAGATGGCTGTGCTGTCGTGGCATCCGTGGCTCACGTTCGACGCGTTCGCCTATCCCGCGGACATCACGACACCGGCCCTGCTGGTGCACAGCGACGACGCCGTGCTGCCGGACAACGCCCGCCGGGTGGCCGCTGCGCTGGGCCGCCACGCCACGACGGTGTGGGCCGAGGGCGGGCAGACCGACTTCTACGACCGGCCCGAGCAGGTCGATCCGGCCGTGGCCGCCGTGGTGGATCACTTCGAGAGCACGATGAAGGGCTCGTCATGAACGCTGCCGTTGTCGACTTCTTCCGCGCCGTCGACGCGCGGGACTGGGATGCCGTGCGCCTGCTGCTGGCCGGCGAGGTCACGCTCGACTACGTGTCGCTGTTCGGCGGCGCGGTCGAGACCGTGCCCGCCGGCGAGGTGATCGAGCGGTGGCGGGGGCTGCTGCCGGGCTTCGACGCGACGCAGCACTTCGTGGGCACCCTGGCGGAGAGCGGCGGCGTCGTCCGGGGGAACGTGCGCGCCTATCACGTGCTCGACGGTGCCGAGTGGATGGTCGCGGGATGGTACGAGCTGACGGTGACCGCGGGGCCGGCGCGGATCTCGGGCATCGTGCTCACGGCGGTCTACGAGACCGGGAGCCGGGAGCTGCTCGGGCACGCCCAGGAACGAGCGAAAGCCCTGCGGTAGCGGCCGGCCTGGTTTGCGGCGGGCGGTCGCGGCGGGCCGGTCGCGGCGGGCGGTCGCGGCGGGCCGCTCAGTGCGGGGCGTGGAGCCGGAAGCGGCCGGCCTCGCCGCGGTAGGCCGCCGGGCCCGCACCGGTGTGCGCCCGGAAGACACGCCGGAAGTGGCTCAGGTTGGCGAAGCCGACCGCGTCCGCCACCTCGGCGACCGTCAGGCCGGTGCCCGCCAGCAGCCGGCGGGCGTGGTCCATCCGCCACGCGGTGACCCAGGCGTGCGGGGGCTGGCCCATCGTCGCCTTGAAAGCGCGGGCGAAGTGGTACGGCGACAAGTGCGTCCCGGCGGCCAGCCGGTCCAGGGTCAGCTGCCCACCCACGTCGGCGGCGACCAGGTCGGTGACGTGTCCGATCTGGGCGCGGGAGAGGCGGGTGTGCCCCGGCGCCGGTGGGAGCCGGTGCCCGCCGTACTCGGTGAGCAGGTGCCGGACGAGCAGGTGCCCGAGTCCGCTGGCCGCCGTCTCGCTCAGGTACGCCGACGCGACGTGCGCCCGGCGCAGGATGCCGGCCAGCCCCACCACGACCGGGTCGGCGCCCCCGATCACGGCGCGGTCGACGGGCCACCCGGCGTCGTGGCCGGGGCCCGCGACCCTGGCGAGCAGCTCGGCGCCCGGATAGATCTCCAGCGCCTCGGTGGGGTCGTGCACATCGGACCACACGATCGGTTCCGCCCCGGAGCAGATCACCGCGCCGCCGGCATAGGTGGCCCGGCTGCGGCGCGCCCCCGACCGCACGCGCACGTCGCGGTGCCCGCTGAACGCCACGCCGATCTGGTGGGCGCCCGTCACCGTCTCGTCCCGGTGCGGGGGCAGCCACGCCCACGCCGAGGTGAGCCCCGGCCACTCGAGACGCCCGGAACGCGGCACGGGAGGCGGTGCGACGGCCACGCGCGCCAGGCTAGGAAATCCTGCGGACGATGTCGAGCAGGAACCAGTCGTCCTCGTGGTGGACGAGTGGTTCCACGTCGGGGCGGGACAGCAGCGTGCCGTGGGCGTTGAAGCCGTCGTAGCCGCCGCCCTCCCGGTCGCGGAAGTGCACGGACGCCAGCTCGCCGCCGATCTCGAGCCGGGCGACCAGGCCGTCGAGCGTCGCCCGCAGGTCCTCGGCACCGAGGTAGTACAGCAGGTCGCCGATCACGATCAGGTCGAACGTGCCGGTCGGCAGGTCGGCGGGGAGCACGGCCACCTCGACCGTGACACCGGGGAGGTCGCCCACCGCGGCGCGGGCCTGCTCGACCGCGGCAGGGACGGCGTCGGTGGCGAGGAGCTCGTCGCAACGGGGTGCCAGCGAACGGGTGAGGATGCCCACAGCGCAGCCCGGCTCGTAGGCGCGGCGGTAGCGCTCCCGCGGCAGGCTCGCCAGCGTGACCGCGTATTTGCGCTGGTCGGACCACTTGGTGGCGTTGTCCCAGGGGTCGTCCTTCGCCAGGTACAGGTTGACGAAGTGGTCCAGCGAGAACGAGTCGTCCGGCGGCGAGGCGTCGCCCAGGGTCCTTGGCACGCCATGATTGTGCCGCAAGCAGGAAGCCGCAGCCGGAAGGCCCGGCAGCGCCTCGCCGCGCCGGGGCCGGCACTGCGGCACGGCAAGCCGGACGGGCCGGCACCGCGGCACAGCGAGCCGCACGGCCCAGCGGCACAGCGAGCCGCACGGCCCAGCGGCACAGCAAGCCGCACGGCCCAGCGGCACAGCAAGCCGCACGGCCCAGCGGCACAGCAAG
>CAKUMG010000061.1 GCA_934667465.1 uncultured Actinoplanes sp.
GTGCCGCGCAGCGTGTTCAACCGGCTGCGCGAGTGCGACATCCTGGTCCACCACCCGTACCACTCGTTCTCCACCAGCGTGCAGCGCTTCATCGAGCAGGCCGCGGCCGACCCCAACGTGCTCGCGATCAAGCAGACCCTCTACCGCACCAGCGGCGACTCCCCGATCGTCGACGCCCTGGTCGACGCGGCCGCCGCGGGCAAGCAGGTGGTCGTGCTGGTCGAGGTCAAGGCGCGCTTCGACGAGGTCGCCAACATCGGCTGGGCGCGCACCCTGGAGCGGGCCGGCTGCCACGTCGTCTACGGTTTGGTCGGCCTGAAGACCCACTGCAAGACCGCCCTGGTCGTACGGCAGGAGGGGAACCAGATCCGGCGGTACTGCCACATCGGCACGGGCAACTACCACCCCAAGACCGCCCGGCTCTACGAGGACTTCGGCATGCTCACCGCCGACCCCGAGGTGGGCGCCGACGTCACCGACCTGTTCAACGTGCTCACCGGCTACAGCCGCCAGACGCAGTTCCGCCGCCTGCTGGTGGCGCCGCACGGCGTCCGCAAGGGCCTCATCGAGCGCATCGAGGAGCAGGCCCGGATCGCGCGCGCGGGCGGCGAGGCGCTGGTGCAGTTCAAGGTGAACTCGCTGGTCGACGAGGAGAGCATCGACGCGCTCTACCGCGCCTCCCAGGACGGCGTGAAGATCGACCTGATCATCCGCGGCATGTGCGCGCTGCGCCCGGGCGTGCCGGGGCTGTCGGAGAACATCCGGGTCCGCTCGATCGTGGGCCGGTTCCTGGAGCACTCGCGGGTCTTCCGCTTCGGGGTGGGCGACGACGCCGAATACTGGATCGGCTCGGCCGACCTCATGCACCGCAACCTGGACCGGCGTGTCGAGGCCCTGGTCCGGGTCACGCTCCCGTCGGCGCAGGAGGATCTGCGCACGGTGCTGGAGCTGTCGATGAGCGACCGGAGCGAGGCCTGGGACCTGTCCGGCGACGGCACCTGGCGCCGGCGGGCGTCGACGCCCGCGGACCCGCACGTCCATCTGCAGGAGGCGCTTCTGCGCCGTGTCATCGGCACGGCGGTCTGACGTAAGTGGCAAAACCCGTTCGCGCCGCCGGCGGGGTCGTGTGGCGACCCGCCGGTGACGGCATCGAGATCTGCGTGGTGCACCGGCCGTACCGATCGGACTGGAGCCTGCCCAAGGGCAAGCTGGACGGTGCCGAGCACACCCTGGTGGCCGCCGTCCGGGAGGTCCTGGAGGAGACTGGCGTCGCCGCACGGCCGCAGCTGCGGCTGCCCGAGGTCGCCTACACGCTGCCCGACGGCCGGCCCAAGACGGTGGACTTCTGGCTGATGCGCGCCGGCGACGGGCCGGCCGTCGACCCGGTCGACGCGGACGAGGTCGACGAGGTGCTGTGGCTCAGCCCCGAGGCCGCGCAGGAGAAGCTCACGTACGCCGACGAGCGCCGGGTGGCGGCGCACGCGGCCGGGTTCCCGCGCGACATCGACACCACGCTGCTCATCCGGCACGCGCACGCGGGCAAGCGCAAGGACTTCGCCGGCGACGACAACCTGCGCCCGGTCGACGAGCGCGGCCGGGCCCAGGCGGAGCGGATCGCCGCCGCCGCCGCGCTCTTCGCGCCCGAGCGGCTGCTCGCGGCCACGCCGGTGCGGTGCCGGCAGACGCTGGAACCGCTGGCCGAGCGGCTCGGCCTGCCCGTGGTGGAGGATCCGGTCTTCGCCGAGCCGCGGGAGGGCGACCTCGCCCCGGAAGCGGTGAAGGAGGCCGCGGACCGGCTGCGTGAACTGCGCGGCGAGGGCACGGTCGCGGTCTGCAGCCAGGGCAAGGTGATCCCGCGCGCGCTCGCCCAGCTCTACTGGGCCGGCGAGACGGGCCCCGGCGACCACAAGACCCCCAAGGGCGTCGGCTGGGTGCTCAGCTGGTCGGACGGCGTGCTCTTCCGGCTGAGCCGGATCTGACCCGCGCGCCCGGTTCCGGGCGGTGCGGTGCGGGCGGCGGGACCTGGTCCGCGCGCCAGTGACCGATGAGGTCGCCGGTGAGCCACCGGGCCCGCCACAGCTCGTCGGGGCGGGGCTCCCAGTCGCGCAGCGGCAGCAGAGCCACCCGCCACGCCAGCACGGCGATCAGATACCAGCCGTAGAGCGGTGCGAGGCCGAGGACCGCGTCGCGGCGCCGATAGGACCCGTACGGCGCCAGGGCCGCGACCGCGGCACCGGAGAGCGCGCAGGTGACGAGCCAGTCGAGCGCCGGCCGGCCGGTCCAGTGCTCCACCGCGTCGCCCAGGGCCCACGCGGGCACGACGGCGAGCGCGAAGACGGTGGCGGCGAGCAGGGCCCGGACGACCAGGCCGCGGGGGCGGGCCGCGCCGCGTACGGAAAGACGTCTGGTCTCCATGCTGCGGACCGTTGGCGCAGCGGCCTGAGCGCCGCCGGAACAAGCGAAAGGCGTCCACCCTGAGGTGGACGCCTTTCCTCGCCTCTGCGGGCCGCCGAGGGCTGCTCAGCGGGCCGCGTGCCGATCGCCGGCCGCGTCGCCGGCGGTCGCGCGGGTCGTCAGCGGGTCTTGCGCGGAGCGCTGGTGCGCGCCGTGGTGGCCTTGGTGGCCGTGGTGCTGCTCGCGGCCGCCGTGGTCTTCTTGGCGGCGGACTTCTTGGCCGGCGCGGCCTTGGTCGCCGCGGACTTCGTGGCGGTCGCCTTGGTTGCCGTGGTCTTGGCCGGCGCCGCCTTGGTGGCCGCCGACTTCGTGGCCGCCGCGGTCGTCGTCTTGGCCACGGCCGTCTTCGCCGGCGCGCTCTTGGTGGCCGCGCTCTTGGTCGCCGCGGACTTCTTGGCGGGGGCCGTCTTGGTCGCGGTCGCCTTGGTGGCAGCCGCAGCCTTGGTCGCGGTCGCCTTGGTGGCGGTCGCGGCCTTGGACGCGGTCGCCTTGGCCTCGGTGGCCTTGGTCGTGGTCGCCTTGGTGGCGGTCGACTTCGCCGCCGCCGGCTTGGTGGCGGTCGCCTTGGTCGCCGTCGACTTCGCCGCCGTCGCCTTCGAGGCCGGGGCGGTCTTCGCGGCCGCCGCAGTCTTGGTGGCGGGCGCCGCCTTGGTGGCGGTCGTCTTCTTGGCGGCAGCCGTCTTGGTGGCGGCGGCCGGGGTGGTGGTCTTGGTGGCAGCGGCGGCCTTGGTCGCCGTCGACTTGGTCGCCGCCGTGGTCTTCT
Source organism: uncultured Actinoplanes sp. (assembly GCA_934667465.1). Taxonomy (GTDB): domain Bacteria; phylum Actinomycetota; class Actinomycetes; order Mycobacteriales; family Micromonosporaceae; genus Actinoplanes. The sequence goes on from CAKUMG010000061.1 coordinate 3,218, forward strand.
TGGCGGCGGCGGCCTTGGCCACCTTGCCGCTCGCGACCATCTCCCGGAAGCCCGTGCCGGGCTTGAAAGCGGGGACGGACGTCTTCTTCACCTTGACTGGTTCGCCGGTGCGTGGATTCCTCGCCGTACGCGCATTGCGGGCGCGCTTCTCGAAGACACCGAAGCCGGTGATGGCAACTCGGTCGCCCTTGGTGACGGCGTTCTGCACCTCGCTGATGACCGCATCAAGAGCAGCCGTAGCCGTCTTCCGGTCCCCCAGTCGGGCGGCGAGCGCCTCGATGAGCTCGGCCTTGTTCACGGTTTCCTCCCGAACGTGAGAACTGATGTTTGTTCACGACCTACTCGAGCTGCGCCGTGAGCAAGTCACGCACAGGGTCTCCACCGTCGCGAACGAGCATCATCGGCCCAATGCGAGCCATTCTGCGCGCAACGTATGCCCTCTGACCAGCGGACACAAACATTAGCGGGAAAAAAATCGTTGTGTCGCAACGGATTTCGCCCCCACCGGGGACCCGATGGGGGCGAAAAGGCCTGTGTTGCCAGGGATTCCGAGAGTCGCGATGCGATCGGCGCCGACGATCCACACCCCAACCGATTGCCTCGTACGGGGACCGTGGCGCGCCGGGAATCCACTGCCCAGCACGGGTTCCGGGCCCGGACCGCCGGCTTCCCGGGCCGCCGCGGCGGCCCGGATCCGTCCGTCGCAGGTGGCTGCCGGGTCTGCGGGCCGCTTTTCTGGATCAGACCGTGACGGGCTTGAACGCCGGCCGGCTCTGCTCGTAGGCCGCAATTGCTTCCTCGTGGCGCAAAGTCAGTCCGATGTCGTCCAGGCCCTCCAGCAGGCGCCAGCGGCTGACGTCGTCGATCGGGAACGTCCAGTGCGCGTCGTCCACGCGCACCTGACGGGCCTCGAGGTCGACGGTGACCGCCTTCTCCGGCTCGCTGTCGCCCAGGTCCCAGAGCGCCTCGACGGCCTTCTGGTCGAGCTGGACGGGGAGCAGGCCCTCCTTGAGCGCGTTGCCGCGGAAGATGTCGCCGAACCGGGAGGCGATGACCACCTTGAAACCCCAGTCCCGCAACGCCCAGACGGCGTGCTGGCGCGAGGATCCCGTGCCGAAGTTGGGCCCGGCCACCAGGATCGTCGCGCCGGCGTGGGCCGGGTTGTGCAGCACGAACGACGGGTCCTCGCGCCACGCGCTGAAGAGCCCGTCCTCGAAGCCGGTCCGGGTGACCCGCTTCAGGTAGACGGCCGGGATGATCTGGTCGGTGTCCACATCGGAACGGCGCAGCGGCATGACCTTGCCGCTGTGGGTGACGAACTTGTCCATGGTCTTCTCTCCGGGCTCAGAGGTCGGCGGGGGCGGCCAGCTTGCCGGCCACGGCGGTGGCGGCGGCGACCTCCGGCGAGACCAGGTGCGTGCGCCCGCCCTTGCCCTGCCGGCCCTCGAAGTTGCGGTTGGACGTGGAGGCGGCGCGCTGCCCCGGGCTGAGCGTGTCCGGGTTCATGCCCAGGCACATCGAGCAGCCCGCGAAGCGCCACTCGGCACCCGCGTCCGTGAAGATCTTGTCGAGGCCCTCCTGCTGGGCGGCCTCGCGCACCTGGTACGACCCCGGCACGATCATCATCCGGACGCCCTCGTGCACCTTGTGGCCCCGGATCACGTCGGCGGCGGCCCGCAGGTCCTCGATCCGGCCGTTGGTACAGGACCCGACGAACACCACGTCGACCGGGACCTCCTTGAGCGGCGTCCCCGCCTCCAGGCCCATGTAGTCCAGGGCCCGGCGGGCGGCGTTGCGCTCGGTCTCGTCGACGAACTCCTCCGGGTCCGGCACGGCGCCGTCGAGCGCGGCGCCCTGGCCCGGGTTGGTGCCCCAGGTGACGAACGGGCTGATCGCCGACGCGTCGAGGATCACCTCGGTGTCGTACTCCGCGCCCTCGTCGGTGGCGAGCGACCGCCAGTAGTCGACGGCCGCATCCCACTCCGCGCCCTGCGGGGCGTGCTCGCGACCCTTGAGGTAGTCGAACGTGGTCTCGTCCGGCGCGATCATGCCAGCCTTGGCGCCCCACTCGATCGACATGTTGCAGATGGTCATCCGGCCCGCCATCGACAGCTTGCGGATGGCCTCGCCGCGGTATTCCACGATGTGGCCGTTGCCGCCGCCGGTGCCGACCTGCGTGATGAGCGCGAGGATCAAGTCCTTGGCGCTGACGCCGGGGCGCAGCTCGCCGGTCACCGTCACGGCCATGGTCTTCGGCTTCGCCTGCGGGAGCGTCTGGGTCGCCAGCACGTGCTCGACCTCGCTCGTACCGATGCCGAAGGCCAGCGCGCCGAACGCGCCGTGCGTCGCGGTGTGCGAGTCGCCGCACACGATCGTCATGCCGGGCTGGGTGAGACCCAGCTGCGGGCCGATGATGTGCACGATCCCCTGGTCGACGTGGCCGAGCGAGCGGATCTGCACGCCGAACTCGGCGCAGTTCTTGCGCAGCGTCTCGATCTGGGTGCGCGACGTCGTGTCGGCGATCGTGAGCAGGTCGCCGCGACGGGTGTTGAACGCCGGATCCGCATACCCGGTCGGGGTGTTGTGATCCTCGGTCGCCAAGGTCAGGTCGGTGCGCCGGACCGGGCGGTTCGCCAGGCGCAGGCCGTCGAAGGCCTGCGGGCTGGTCACCTCGTGCAGCAGGTGCAGGTCGATGTAGAGCAGATCAGGCTCACCCTCGGCACTGCGCACGACGTGGTCGTCCCAGACCTTCTCTGCCAAGGTCCTCGGCTTCGGAGTGGCTCCCACCATCTGGACATCCTAAATTCTGGGAGGTATGTTTCGGCTTGTGGGACACAGTATGAGCGGTGTCGGCGTTCTCGACAAGGCGGTGGTCATCCTCGCGGCCTGTGTCGACGGCGCCAGCCTGGCCGAACTCGTCGACCGGACCAAGCTGCCGCGGGCGACCGCGCATCGCCTGGCCCAGGCCTTGGAGATCCACCGGATGCTCGTCCGGGACACCCAGGGGCGCTGGCGCCCCGGGCCCCGGCTGGGCGAGCTGGCGAACGCCGCGCCGGACGTCCTCCTGACCGCCGCCGAGCCGCTCCTGACGGCCCTGCGCGACGCAACCGGGGAGAGCGCCCAGCTCTACCTGCGCCGCGCGGACGAGCGCATCTGCGTGGCCGCGGCGGAGCGCGCCAGCGGCCTGCGCGACACGGTGCCGGTGGGCTCGGTCCTGCCGATGGTGGCCGGTTCCGCGGCGCAGATCCTGCTCGCCTGGGAGCCGCCCGAGGCGGTGATGCCGCTGCTGCCGAGATGCAAGTTCACCGGCCGTACGCTCGCCGAGGTCCGCCGGCGCGGATGGGCCCAGAGCGTCGCCGAGCGCGAGCCAGGTGTGGCCAGCGTCTCCGCGCCGATCCGCGACCGGACGGGCCGGGTCATCGCGTCCATCTCGATAAGCGGTCCGATCGAACGGCTGGGTCGTCGTCCCGGCGAGCGGCACGCGATGGCTGTGGTGCGGGCGGGGCAGCGTCTCAGCGGCCTCTGAGCAGCCCGGTCGCGGCGGTTCCTCAGAGGGACCCGCTCGGCTTCCAGACCGCGTTGTCGCGGGCGAAGACAACGCGGGCCGGGTCGAAGTCGAGCAGTCGTGCTATCCACTCCGGCATGACCGGCAAAGGGTCCGCCAGCCCGTCGGCGGCGGCCCGCGAGGCGAGCACGTCGCCGGTGAACGCGGTCGCGTGACCGTGGCTCGGCCCGGCGACCATGCTCGTGCCGTCCCGGCGGCGCACCACGAGCGACTGGTGCCCGGCCGTGTGCCCAGGCGTGGGCACGATCACGACGCCGGGCAGGATCTCGGCCTCACCGTCCAATTCGGAAAAGCAATGAGCCCGTGTCAGCTGACACGGGCTCATTCTCTGGTAGTCCCGAAGGGATTCGAACCCTCGCTACCGCCTTGAGAGGGCGGCGTCCTAGGCCGCTAGACGACGGGACCAGGTCGTGCCATGTTGCTCATGCTCTGGTCGACACCACGCCGGCGGACGCTGCTGCTCTTGCGAGCTCCAGCGCCGCCGGTCATCGACCGTAGCGCTGGGGTACCAGGACTCGAACCTAGACTAACTGAACCAGAATCAGTCGGGCTGCCAATTACCCCATACCCCATTGTTCACAACTTCGGCGCTTCCCACCTCGCGGTGTTCCGTGCCGAGAACGAACTCTACCCGAGCCCGCAGTGGGTGCCAAATCGGGCCCCCACCAGCCCCCTGACCAGGGGGTCACGCGAAGGCCGCCGCATTGGCCCGCGCCCACTCGACCAACGTCGTCCCGGGCCGCCCCAGGATGTCGGCCACCGCCGTCGTGGCCCGGTGGGGGTACGAAGCCAGCTGCGCCTGCCCCTCCGCGTACCACTTCGCGTACTCGCCCATCTCCGGCTCCAGCTGCGCGATCCACTCCTCCGGCGGCAGCTCGACATAGCGCAGCGACCGCCCGAGCGCCGTGCCGATCGCCACCACCCGCTCGCGCCGGGTCAGCGACTCCGGGCCGGTCAGCTCGTACGTGCGGCCCTCGTGGCCCTCCTCCAGCAGGCAGCGGGCCGCCACCGCCGCGATGTCCTCGAGCGCGATCAGGGCGCCCGCCGCGTCCGCGCTGCCGTCGCGGACCTCGTCGCCGGCGCGGATCTGACCGGCCCACATGAGCGTGTTGGGCATGAACTCGCCGGCCTCCAGGTGGACGTGCGGCACCCCGGCCGCCTCGACGCTCCGCTTGATCGACTCCCACTGCGTGTGCTCGTTGCCGGCCAGGTCGACGATGCGGCGCACGCCGGCGGCCGCGGCCAGGCGGCACACCTCGTCGCTGGTGGGCACGTGGGGGGCCAGGTACATCCGGTCCACCCCCGCCAGCGCCGGGATCACCGTCGCCGGCTTGCCCACCCAGCCCTTGAAGGTCTCGACGCCGGGCGGCAACCGCGCCTCCTCAGGCCGGGCCGTGAGCGCGCGGACGTCGGTCGCGCCGAGGGCGAGCAGCACGTCGACGACCAGCCGCCCCACGTTGCCGGTAGCGCCCGTCACCAGGATCCTCATCGCACCCACCGTTCTCGTATGGCCTACGGAAACAGTTCTCGTAGGGTATACGACATGACGGAGTCCGGGGACCCCACCGATCCAAACCGGGTGCTGCCCCTGCTCTGGCGACGCACCGCGCCCCCAGCGCCGGCGCGGACCGGGCGCAAGCCGCGGCTGAGCCTCGATGCGGTGATCGCCGCCGCGGTCGCGGTCGCGGACACCGAGGGGCTGGAGGCGGCGTCGATGGCCCGGGTGGCCGCGCGGCTCGGCGTGGCGACGATGACGCTCTACACGTACGTGCCGTCGCGCGCCGAGCTGGTCGACCTCATGATCGACGAGGTGCTGGAGGGCCGCAACCTGCCCGGCGACGCGGCGAGCAGGAAGGACTGGCGCCGGCTCCTGCTGCGGTACGCGGACAGCACCCTCACCATGTACCGCGAGCACCCGTGGCTGAGTCAGGTCCCGTCGGTACGCCCGCCGCTCGGGCCGGGCACGTTCCGCGAACGGGAGTACGTGCTGGCCGCCGTGGCCGCGGCCGGGGTGCCGCTCGCGCGGGTCAACGAGGCGGCAGTGGCGCTCACGATGTTCGTCACGTCGGCGGCCCGCCAGGAGGGCGAAAACGTGCTGCTCCGCCGGGCCACCGGCAAGTCCACCGACGCCTGGTGGGTTGAGCGCGGGCAGTTCTGGGAGGACTGGTTCGACGTCGAGCGGCACCCGACGATGACCCGGCTGTGGGAGGCGGACGCGTACGGCGGGGGCACGGAGGAGCAGGCCGCGGCGGCTTTCGGCTACGGCCTGCGCCTCCTCCTCGACGGCATCGCCGACGCCGCGGGGAAAGGGTGATCGTCAGTCGAGCGAGACGACCGGGTTGCGCAGCTCGCCGATCCCCTGCACCGACACCGAGACCGTCTCGCCGGGCACGATCTGGCTGACCCCCGCCGGCGTGCCCGTGAGGATCACGTCGCCCGGCAGCAGCGTCATGACGTGCGACACGTAGGAGACCAGGGTCGGCACGTCGAACACCATGTCCTTGGTGCGCCCGAGCTGGCGCACCTCCATCTCGTCGGGGCTCTTGCCCACCTCGCAGCGGACCTCGAGGTCGCTCACGTCGAGGTCGGTCTCGATCCACGGGCCGAGCGGGCAGAACGAGTCGAAGCCCTTGGCCCGGGTCCACTGCGGGTCGCTGCGCTGCAGGTCGCGGGCGGTCACGTCGTTGCCGACCGTGTAGCCGAAGATGGCCTTCTCGGCGCCGGCGCGGTCCACCCTGCGGGCGCCGCTCGCGCCGATGACGACGGCCAGCTCGGCCTCGTGCTCGACCTGCTTGGCCACCGACGGGATCCGGATGGCGTCGTTGGGGCCGATCACCGACGTGGAGGGCTTGATGAAGAGCAGCGGCTCCTTGGGGAGCTCGTTGCCCAGCTCGGCGGCGTGGTCGGCGTAGTTGCGCCCGATGCCGATCACCTTGCTGGAGAAGATCGGGGCGAGCAGCCGGATGTCGGCCAGGGCCCAGCGGTTGCCGGTGGGGCGGACGTTCTGGAACGGGATGCTGTCGATCTCGGCGATCGTGAGGCCGCCGGCGCCGGCCTGCGCCTCACCCTCGACGACGCCGAAGGACACGCCACCGGCATGGACAAAACGAGCGAAACGCACGGAAATCCCATCCTTCGAAAAGCTGTGTACGCAGCGAAGGCTACGCGCTGCGCGGCACCGGACCGGCCCCGAGCCGCGGGAACGGCGCCGGCGCGGACACCGAGGCCGGCCGCCGCCCGGTGAGCGCCGGGCGGGCACCGCCGGACCCCCGTTCGGGCGTTCCTCACACCTGACCACATCGGGGCTCGATCGGAGTGGCCCACCTGGATACGCTGGCGGGATGGGGATCGGCGAGGGCCAGATCGGTGAAGGTCACGGAGCGACCGGCACGGGACACGTGCCGGCAACCGTGCTGCCGCGTGTGACCTGGGTCCCGCTCGCGCTCGCCCACGCCGAGCGCGCCGACGGGATGACGGCCGGGCACCGCGCGCGCAAGTCAGCCGGGGAGAAGCACGCCATAGAGGATTTCCTCTACGACTACTACAACACCCGTCCGGCGCAGCTCCGCCGCTGGCACCCGGGCGTCGGCACGGGCCTGGGCCCCGGCGCCGACGGTCCCGCCGAGCACGCGGGCTGGAAGTTCTACACCACGCTGCCCGACGGCGTGGTCACCCTCAACGTCGAGGCCTACATGCAGGCCCGCGGCGAGAGCGTCCGCTACATCCACGGCCTGCTGAGCGCGACCGCCTCCCGGCCCGCGTTCTCCGGCTGCTTCGGCCTGCACGAGTGGGCCATGGTCTACCGCCAGCCGGAGCGCCGCCACGAGCTGCCGCTGCGGCTCGGCCAGGAGCAGACCGACCGGGTCGTCGAGGCGAACCCGATCCGCTGCACCCACTTCGACGCGTTCCGCTTCTTCACCCCCGAGGCGGTCGGGCTCAACCGGCTCCAGCCGACCCGCGCCACCCAGGTCGACCTCGACCAGCCGGGCTGCCTGCACGCCGCGATGGACTGCCACAAGTGGGCGAGCAAGCTCGGCCCCGCGGTGCCGGGTGCGCTCGCGCTCGACTGCTTCGCGCTCGCGGGCGAGATCCGGCTGCTCGACATGCAGGCCAGCCCGTACGACCTGAGCTCGTACGGCGAGCCGCCGGTCAAGATCGAAACCCCGGAGGGCAAGCAGGAGTACGCGGCACGCCAGCGCGAGTTCGCCCGCCGCGCCGCCGCCCTGCGCGCCCGCCTGATCCGCGTCTGCGAGGAGTTGCTCGGCCCGGCCCTGGCCGCCGAGAACCGCGAGGCAGTGGCCCCGAACAACGTCTGACCCCGGCGCCCCGGGCCACGCACGCCTGTCCGGCCACGCGGCTCGCCCCGGCCACGATCAAGCAGCCACGCGCGCGGCCGAGGGGGCTCAGTCGTCGGTGTTGCGGCGGTTGCGCTTGGTCTGGCTGCGGCGCTTCTTGTCGGTGATCCGCCGCTCGACCGCGCCCCGCGACGGCCGGGTGGCCCGGCGCACCCGGGGCGGCGGCGCGATCGCTCCCGCGACGATGCCGGCTAGCCGGGCCGCGGCGGCCTCGCGGTTGCGCAGCTGGGAGCGGTGCTCGGAGGCCACCACGGTCAGCACACCCTGCACCAGCCGGGAACCCAGTCGCTCGACCGCCCGGTCCCGCAGCGACTCCGGGAGGATGGCGGAACCGCCCAGGTCCCAGGAGAGCTCCACCCGGGAGTCGGTCGTGTTGACCCCCTGCCCGCCGGGTCCACTCGATCGCGAGAAGCGCCAGGACAACTCGGCCGCGGGGATGACGAGCCGCTCGTTCACTTGCACGTCATCGGCCATGCCGGAAAGCATCGCACCACCGCCCGGCGGCCGCCACGCAGTTTGTGATCAAGCGAACGCCGTGGATCCGATGCTGGCGAGCACCACCACCGCGACCGCCGTCCCGGTCAGCCACGTCATCGGCTGGCCCAGCAGCAGCCAGCCGGCCACCGCCGCCGCGGCCGGCTCGAGGCTGAGCAGGACACCGAAGACCCGCTTCGGGAGCCGCCGCAACGCGGAGAGCTCCAGCGTGTAGGGGATCACCGAGGCGAGGATGCCCGTGCCCAGTGCGAGCAGCAGCAGGGTGGGCGACGTCACCGCCTTCTCCGCCCCGGTCAACCCGAGGGGCAGCAGGACCAGCGCCGCCGTGGTCATCGCGATCGCCAGCCCGCCGTGGCCCGGCACCGCCGCCCCGGCGCGGGAGCTCGCCAGGATGTAGAGCGCCCAGAACACGGCCGCGACCAGGATCAGTCCGACGCCGACGGGGTCCAGCGCCCCGGCGCCGTCGGAGAAGCCGAAGAGCGCGACCCCCGCCGCGGCCAGCAGCACCCAGGAGGCGTCGCGCAGCCGCCGGGACAGCACGGCCGACAGGGCCAGCGGGCCGAGGAACTGGATGGTGACCGCGGGGCCCAGCGGGATGCGGGCGATCGCGGCGTAGAAGAACCCGTTCATCCCGGCCAGGGTGACGCCGAGCAGGACGACCGCGCGCCATTGGTGTGCCTGCCACGCGCGTACGGCCGGACGGGCGACCGCCAGCAGCACGGCGGCCGCGAGACCGAGGCGCAGCAGGGTCGCCCCGGCGCTGCCCGTGACCGGGAAGAGGTGGGCGGCCAGCGCCGCGCCGACCTGCAGCGACGCGCACGAGCCCAGGACCATGAGGACGGCCGGATTGCCGCGGGTGGCCGGGAACGAGGCGGGGAGAGTTGCCATGGCCTCAGCCTCGCCGCCTGGCGATCGTGTCGTCCAGCGAACGTTTCTGAGGGATAATCGTCAGAAATGTTGGACATTCATCGCCTGCGGCTGCTGCGCGAGCTGGACCGGCTGGGCACGCTCGCCGCCGTCGCGCGCGCCCTCAACTACAGCCCCTCGGCCATATCGCAGCAGCTCAGCCTGCTGGAGAGCGAGACCGGGGCCACGCTGCTCGAGCACGTGGGGCGCGGCGTCCGGCTCACTGCGCAGGCCCGGATCCTGGTCCGGCACACCGAGGCGATCCTCGAGCGGATGGAGCTGGCCGAGGCCGAGCTGGCGGCCAGCATGACGAAGGTCACGGGCACCCTGCGGGTCGCGTCGTTCCAGTCGGTCGCGCTGGCGCTGGTGCCGGGCGCGCTGTCCGACCTCGGCGCGCGGCATCCGGCGCTGCGGGTGCAGCTGACCCAGCTGGACGCCGGGCCCGCGTTCGCCGGATTGCTGGCGCACGACTTCGATCTCGTGCTGGGCGAGGACTACCCGGGGCATGCCAGGACGCGGCTCCCGGGCGTCGACGAGGAGACGCTGGCCCGGGACGAGATCCGCTGCGCCGTGCCGCCGGACGGGCCCTGGCACCGGGCGACGCTGGCGGAGCTGGCCGGGGCGCCGTTCGTGTTCGACCCGGCGGGGCTCAGCCCCGGCGACTGGGCCCGGCAGCTGTGCCGCGTGGCCGGGTTCGAGCCCGATGCCCGCTTCGTGAGCACCGACCTGCTCTTCCAGACCCGGCTGGTCGAGACCGGGCACGCCGTGGCGTTCGTCCCCGATCTGCTGTGGACCGACCGCGACCGGGGAGCCATCGAGCTGATCGCGCTCCCCGGCCGGCCGACGCGGCGCGTCTACACGGTGGTGCGCAGCGGCTCGGCGGAACAGCCCGCGATCCAGGCGTTCCGCCAGGCCCTGCGCGAGCGGCTCACGGCCTGAAGCCCCGGCGAGCCCGAGAGGAGCGGCTCACGGTCTGACGGGATTGCCGGCGGGAGGCGGGGTGTCGGCGGCCCGCCCGGCGGCCGGCAGCCAGAGGACGAACGTGCTCCCCTCCCCCAGCGCGGAGAACGCCGCCACCTGCCCGCCGTGCGACTCGACGATCTGCCGCACGATCGCGAGACCGAGCCCGGTCCTCCGCTCGCGGGCAGCGGCAGCGGAACCGTGGGCGCCGCGCCAGAAGCGGTCGAAGACGC
>CAKUMG010000062.1 GCA_934667465.1 uncultured Actinoplanes sp.
GGGCAGCACCGCCCGCGCGGTGACCAGGTCCCACTCGTGGGCGCCGCTGATCAGCACGATCTCGTCGGCGCGCACCTCCTCGACACCGTCGGCGAAGCGCACCGACCAGCCGTGCGGCAGGTGCCCGGCGAGCCCGGCGGCGCGGCCCTGATAGCCGAGCACCACCACGACCGGGTCGGGGCGGGGCCCGTTCAGGTCGGCCGCCGCGGCGGTCGTGGTGTTGGGCGCGAAGGCCCTGTTCTGGTCGGTGCGGTTCAGCTGCACAAGCATGCGGACTCCCCCAGGCGTTCCTGTTCCGTGCGCACCCCTACCCTTGGCCACCAGCCTTGGGTCCCCGTGTGCGGTACCTGTGTGTCCGATGACAAAGCGCGGGCACGATCGCGCCGTAACGGTGCTCGCGACCTGTGACCGGCTGGTGAACACCGCACTCACCGCGGGGCGAACGGCCGGTGGCCGCTGAACTTCGCCCCTTTTGTCTGCGAACGCCGGTAAAATCGGGGGCATGATTCGCGCGCACGGGGGGATCCGGGCCGGATGATCACGACCACGACGGACGCCACGACCAGTACCCCGGCGCTGCTGGAACTCGGCCGTGAGCTCGCCGCCCTCGGCTACGCCTTCACGACGGTGACCCCCAAGACCCACGAACGGGTGAACGCCCGGTCCGGCAACGAGATCGCCCGCGACCTGCGGGACGTCCTGGGCTGGAGCCGCCCGTTCGACCCGTCGGTGCTGCCGCCGCGCGTCTTCGAACTGCTCGAGGCCGCCGGGGTGCTCGCGCCGGAGGGTGATCTCTGGCGCAGCACTGTGCGTTTCTCCGCGTACGACGGGGAGCTCTTCGTGCATTCCGCCTTCCCGACCGCCGCCCCGGACTCGGTGTTCTTCGGCCCGGACACCTACCGGCTGATCGACACCGCGCTCGCCTGCCTGGCGGACCGGCAGGCGCCGGTGCGGCGTGCGGTCGACATCGGCTGCGGTACGGGCGCCGGCGCGATCGCCCTCGCCAAGCGCCTCCCGGACGCCGAGGTGCTCGCCGTGGACATGAACCCGGCCGCGCTGCGGTTCACCCGGATCAACGCCGAGCTGGCCGGCGCGCGGAACGTCTCGCCGCGCCACAGCGACCTGCTCAGCGACGTCCCGGGCCGGTTCGACCTGATCATTGCGAACCCGCCGTTCATGATCGACCCGGCCGGGCGCGCCTACCGCGACGGCGGCGGCCCCGAGGGTAACGATCTCAGCCTGAAGATCGTGGACGCGGCGGCGGAGCGGTTGCAGCCGGGTGGGTCGCTCGCATTGCTCAGCGGTACGGGGATTACCGGTGGTCACGATCCGCTGCGGGCCGCGATCGCGGAGCGTATCGCCGGGACCGGGCTGGAGTGGACGTACCGTGAGCTCGATCCCGACGTCTACGACGAGGAGCTCGACGGGGACGCGTACGCGCATGCGGAGCGGATCGCGATCATCGCGCTGACCGCCACGCGGCCGGGCGCTTCTGCTTCTTCGGGGGCTTCATGACGGGGGCCGGCTCGCGGCCGGTGACCGTGGGGGTCGAGGAGGAGTACCTGCTGCTCGACCCGGAGAACGGGCACAACGCGCCGGTCGCGGAGAAGGTGACCATCGCGCTGCCGGACGCCCTGCGCGAGCGGAGCCGCCCCGAGTTCCGGCACAGCATGCTCGAGATGGTCACCGGGGTCTGCACCACGATGGCGGAGCTGCGCGACGACCTCGGCACGATCCGGTCCGCGGCGGCGGAGGCGGCGGCCGGGACGGGGGCGATGCTGGCGGCGATCGGGGCCACGCCCGTCGCGGAGCTGGTACGCGAGCCGCCGGACAACCCGCGCTTCCGGGAGATCGTGCGGCACCTGGGCCCGGTCGCCACCGAGGAGGCGGTGTGCGGATGCCACGTCCACATCGGGGTGCCGGACCGGGATGCCGGTGTGCGCGCCGCCACCGGGCTGCGGCCGTGGCTGCCGGTGATCCAGGCGCTGGCGGCGAACTCCCCGTTCTACGCGGGCGCCGACACCGGGCACGCGAGCTGGCGGTCGATGCAGCTGCGCCGCTGGCCGCTGCTGGGGCCGACGCCACCGTTCGCGTCCGCGGCCGAGTACGACGCCGCGGTCGCCGCCGGGGTCGCCTCGGGCACGATGCTCGACGACGGCATGGTGTTCTGGTACGCCCGGCCGTCCGCGAACTGGCCCACCGTGGAGATCCGGGTCGCGGACGTCTGCCTCACCGCGGACGACACGGTGCTGGCGGCCGCGCTGATCCGGGCTCTCGTGACGACGATCCTGGACAGCGACTCAGGTCCTTCGGGTCCTTCGCGTACGGAGGTTCCCGAGCCGTTCCTCGAAGCGGCCCACTGGAACGCCGCCCACCGCGGTCTGGACGGCACGCTGCTCGATCCGCGCACCGGGCAGGCCGTGCCCGCATGGGACCTCATCGGCGACCTCGTGACGACGGTGGCCCCGGCCCTGTCCCATTCCGGCGACACGGAGCTTGTCACGACCGGCCTCAACCGGATCCAGCGGGAGGGAACCGGGGCGGCGCGGCAGCGGCGCGCGTACGAGCTCGCCGGTGACCTGCCCTCGGCCCTCCGCCGCCTGGCTGTCTCACCCTGACCCGCTCGCGGACAGCGCGGGGCTCCCGCGCTGTCCGCGGCCCTCCGCCGCTCACGCCGTCCGCACTGCTGCCGGCCCTTCGCGCTCCGCGGCGAGGAAGCTCGCGATCGCCTCCACGTGCTCCGGCTGCAGTCCCCGGTTCGGCCGGGGCGCGATCAGCAACGCCCGCCCACCGGCGGTCAACGCCTCCCGCACCGCGCTGTCCCCGGGAAGCGCATCGTCATCGGTCCACACCAACCGCTGCCCACCGGCCAGCACGGCCCGGGCGGCGACAAGCTTCGCGGTGGGCGCCGCGCCCGCGCTGATCGGCTCCCGCCAGGCCCGTTCCAACGGCGGCAGACCGAACAACCGCTCCAGCTGCTCCGCCTCGGCACACCAGGTCGTGCACCACCGCACGGTCACGTCCCCGCCCGCCGCGACCTCCCGGATCCGCCGCACCAGCCCGGGTGCCCACCGCATCTGGTAGCCGTCCCCCAGGCAGTACGCCATCCCCCGCCGCGGCGCCGCACTCCATCCCGGCCGGGTCGCATTGATCACGCCGTCGACATCGAGCAGCCACACCGCCCCGCTCACCGCTTCACCCCGTTCCCCCGTCCTGGTGAACAGGGTCCCGCTTCTTACCGCGCCACGGCAACCGCCTTCGCGCCCGCATGGCCCCGCAGGCGCGAGGCGGCTCCCTCAACACCCGTACCGCCCCGATGCCTCAGCTTCCACGCATCTCCTGGTCGAACGACTGCTGCAGCCTCCGCATGATCGCGACCTCCGCCGGATCCGCGAACCGCTCGAGCATCGTGGCCCCGTCCACATCCTCAAGATGTGTCTGAACCCACCAGATGTTGCCCACGGGATCCTTGATCCGCCCCCCGCGGTCCCCCACGATCCGCGACGTCGTCACCTCGGTGACCACGGTCGCCCCGGCCGCGACCGCCCGCGCCACCACCGCGTCGGCGTCATCCACGTAGACGCTCAGGAAGCTCGGCGTCGACGGCCACTCGGGCCGCGAGTCGAACGCCATGACCACCGAGTCCCCGATCCGCACCTCCGAGTGCCCGATCGTGCCGTCCTCGTTGAACACACGCACAGCCTTCGCCGTCCCGAACGCCGCCTCCACGAAGTCCAGGAACCGCCCGGCCCCCTTCGCCGCCACGTAAGGAGTCACCGTCGACTTCCCACCAGGAATCCGCACCGCAACCGCCTCCACCCCTCGACGCCTGAACCCCCAGCCTGCACGCTCCACCGGCCAGAACCTGTCCGCAATGCGCCCCGGGACCGCACGGCGGCCTCGGAGCTACTGTTCCTGTCCCTGACGGAACGACGGGAGTTCTGCCGGACGAGATCGTGACCGCTGCCGCCCTTGTCACAGCGACGTTGCCCGGCTATGTCGCTGGTGCTCAGCCTCGTAGCCGACGGCGAGCCGCTCGGTCCCGACGGCACTCGGGCTTCGGCTGCCGGATCCCGGCGCTCGTCTATCTGGCGGCAGGCGCCTCCTCCGCCGGAGCGGAAGCGGTCGCAGCGCTCGCAGCAGTCGCGGCAGCCACCGGGGTCGTGGTGCTTCCGGCGGTCACAGCAGTGGTGGTGGTCGCCGCGGCGGCGCGGGTGTGGGAACGGCGGTCGAGGGCGAAGCTCACGGCCGCCATGCCGAAGCCCACCGTGCCCAGGACGACGCCGACCCAGGCGGGCGCCTCGTAGCCGAAGCCGCGGGCGATGACGAGGCCGCCGAGGGCCGCGCCGAGGCTGTTGGCGATGTTCATGGCGGACTGGTTGACCGCCGCGCCCATGAGCTGGGCACCCGGGGCGACCGCGATGAGGCGGGCCTGCAGGGTCGGGCCGAGGAAGAGGCTGGTGGCACCGATCAGGAAGGCGCCCGCGAACAGGCCGGCCGGAGTGTCCGCGGCCAGCGCGAAGAAGACGCTGCCCGCGATCATGCAGGGGAAGCCGATCAGCGTGGCGCGGCGCACGTTGCGGTCGGCGAGCCAGCCGCCGAGGAAGTTGCCGACCGTCATGCCGAGGCCGATCGCGGCGAGGACCCACGGGACCGTGCCGGCGGACAGCCCTGCCACGTCGGTCGTGTAGGGCGCGATGTAGCTGTTGATCGCGAAGAAGCCGGCGAAGCCGATCGAGGCCGTGGCGGCGACGAGCCAGACCTGCGGGTGCCGCAGGGAGCGCAGCTCGGCGGCCGGGGAACCCTGGACGGCGGCCTTGAGGTCGGGGACCACGGCCACGACGGCGAACAGGGTGAGCACGAACACGCCGGCGATCGCGAAGTAGGCCACGCGCCAGCCCGCCGCCTGCCCGAGCAGGGTCACCAGGGGCACGCCGACGACGTTGGAGATGGTGAGACCGCCGAGCACGGCCGCGAAGCCGCGGGCCTCGTTGCCGGGGCCCATCAGGGCGGCGGCGAGCAGGCCGGCGGCACCGAAGTAGGCGCCGTGGGGCAGGGCGGCGACGAAACGCGCGACCAGCACGAGCTCGAAGGTGGGCGCCACCGCCGATGCGATCGTGCCCGCGACGAAGAGCAGCAGCAGGCCGAGCACCAGCCGCTTGCGGGCCATCCGGGCGCTCAGGGCCGCGATCAGCGGGGCGCCGACGACGACGCCCAGCGCATAGGCCGTGATGGTCCAGCCGGCGTGCGCCACCGCGTCGGAGGTGGAGCGGTCCCACTCGACGGGGAGCAGGTCGCGGGCGATCTCGGGCAGCAGGCCCATCGCGACGAACTCGGTGAGGCCCACGGCCACGCCACCGAGGGCGAGGGCGAGCACGGCGGTCCAGCGGTGCCGGGAGGTCAGGTGTTCCACGCCGCGACTTTAGCAACGCTGTTGCGGAACAGTAAGCTGGTGCGATGCAGCGCACAGCCGCCGACCTCACGTTCCTCAAGGGCTACAACGAAGCCCTGGTCATGAGCCTCGCCAGGACCGTCCGCCGGTTCGAGCGCACCACGGTCTCCGAGGCGACCGGGCTCACCCCGCAGGCCGTGTCCAAGGTCCTGGCCCGGCTGATCGAGGAGGGCGTGATCGCGGCCGCGGGGGTGCGCCGGCCGGCGATCGGCAAGCCCGCGGGGGTCTACGAGCTGGTGGCCGCGAGCCGCTGCGCGATCGGCGCGCATGTCTCCCGGCGCGCGGTGCGGGTCGTGCTGACCGACCTCGCCGGCGCCGTCCTGTGGTCCGCGGTGACGCCGCTGCCGGCCGACTTCACCCCGGGCCAGCTCGTCGACACGATGTCCCGGCTCATCGACCGGGTCGCCGCCGAGCACGACCTCGCCGGGCGGCTGACCGGCGTCGGGATCGGCATGATCGGCCCGCTGGACCACTCGGCGGGCACCGTCCGCGGCGCGCACGGGCTGCGGCACTGGCAGGACGTGCCGCTCGCCGAATTCGCCGAGGACGCGCTGAGCCTGCCCGTGCACGTCGACAAGGACGTCACCGCGGGCGTCACCGCCGAGGGGTGGCGGCGCGGCGCCGCCTTCCGCGACGCCGCCCTGGTCATGGTCGAGTCCGGCGTCGGCGGCGGGCTCTGGCTCAACGGCACGCCGCACCGCGGCGCCCACACCAACGCCGGCGAGTTCGGGCACACGGTCGTCGAGCTCGACGGCCCCCGGTGCGCCTGCGGCCGCCACGGCTGCCTCGAGGTGGTGCACGACCGGGCGGCGGCCGCCGGCGACCTCGACCGCGCCGCCCGCGTCCTCGCCGTCGGCGTGGTCAACCTGCTGCAGACCCTCGACCTGTCCCACGTGGTGCTCGCCGGCGCCGACCTGCTGCGCCATGGCGACATCTACCTGCGCGCCGTCGGGGAGGCGATCCGCACCGAGGTCCCCCGCGCCGACTGGCTCACCGTCGACGTCAGCCTCTCCAGCCTGGGCGAGGACGTCATCGCCGCCGGCGCCGCCATGCAGGTCCTCGACGCCCGCTACGGCATCCCGGGCCTCGCACCCCTCTGACAACCGCCGACCTTTCCGTACGGGTGTCACAGGCCCCACGCCCCCGCACGCGACAGCCCCCGCCGGCCCGGGAGTGGAGTTCCGGGCAGGCGAGGGCTGCCGTGCACAAGCTGTCCGAGCGCCGGCCCCGGCGTGCCGGAACGGCGCAATCGGCGGCGGGGCCGTCAGGCCGGGGCGTTCCAGACGTCGATCGCCGGCCTGCCGTGATCGAAGCCCAGTGTCGACAGCGTCGCCGTGTCGAGCCGCAGCAGCCCGCCCCCGCTGGGCGGCAGCCCGATCCACCGCGCCCCCGCGACCCGCAGGCTGTGCCCGTGCGCGATCAGCGCCACGTCACCCCCGTCGAGCAGCGAGCGCGCGTGCGCGAGCACCCGGTCCAGCCGCGCGCCGACCTGCTCCGGCGTCTCGCCGCCCGGCGCGCCGTGCACCCACAGCGACCAGTCCGGGCGCGTCTCGTGGATGGTCTTGCTGGTGATGCCCTCGTACTCGCCGTAGTTCCACTCGGCCAGGTCGTCGCTGGTCTCCGTGATGGCCAGGCCGGCCAGTTCGGCGGTGCGCTGGGCGCGCTTGCGCGGGCTGGAGATCACCGCCGCGAACGTGCGGCCGCGCAGCCGCTCCCCTGCCCGCCGGGCCTGCTCCTCGCCCGTCGCCGTCAGCTCCAGCTCGGTGAACGAGGTGTGCCGCCCGTTGGCGCTCCACTCCGTCTGCCCGTGCCGGATGAGCACGATCTCGCCCATGATGGCCCCCTCTTCTCCCGAAAACTACCCCGCCGGAGGCCACGCCACCGGAACACCACCGAATGCCCCGGAAAAGCCCGGGAACCCACGCTCCATGCCCCGCCGCGACCCGGAAACCACGCCTCGATGCCCCGTGAGGCCTGCGATCCACGCCTCGATGCCCCGAGAGGCCTGCGATCCACGCCTCGATGCCCGTGAGACCTGCGATCCACGCCTCGATGCCCGTGAGACCTGCGATCCACGCCTCCGAGCCCCGCGGGGCCCGAAGACACCGCCCGGGCCCGGAGGAGCCGTCAGTCGGCGGCCAGCAGCTGCTCGAACGAGGTGGTCAGCGCGAACGGGTCGGCCACCCGGGCCGGCTCCCGCCGCTCCATCTCGCGGGCCAGCTCGGACGCCGCCCGCTCAACGCGCCCGCGCAGCTGGCCCTCGCCCTCGTCGCCGCCCCAGTCCTCGGACGCGGCGAACACGGCCGTGGGCATCGTCACCGCACGCAGGTAGGCGAACATCGGCCGCATCGCGTGCTCCAGCGCCAGCGAGTGCCGCGCGGTCCCGCCGGTGGCGGCCAGCACGACGGGCTTGTCGACCAGGGCCTCCTTGTCGAGCACGTCGAAGAACGACTTGAACAGCCCGCTGAACGAGGCGTTGAAGACCGGCGTGACGGCGATCAGCCCGTCGGCCGCCGCCACGTCGTCGAGGACGTCCTTGAGCGCCGCGGGCGGGAAGCCGGTGAGCATGTGGTTCATCAGATCGTGCGCCACGTCACGCAACTCGACGTTCTTGACATCGACTTGTACGCCGAGGGCGGCGGCCCGGTCGGCGACGGCGCCCGAGAGGCGATCCGCCAGCAGCCGGGTCGACGACGGCTGGCCGAGACCCGCCGACACGACGACGAGGGTGCGCTCCTGCATGGTGCTGCCTCCTGAGCTCTGCCCCGGGCCGGGTCCCGGACGTCCCGCACAACATGTTTGCTTGAACAAATATTTCACGATCAGGCACCGGCGGGAAGTGCGGCATGTGCCACACCCCTTTCCGTCCGCGGCCGCGCGGAAGAGCCCGGACCGGGCGCCCCGGCGCCCGTTGCGCTCAACTGCGGACCGATTCGGGTCAGCGCCAGCTGAGCCTCCAGCGGCGCGTCATCTCCGAACGGCAGGTACGCATCCGGCGGCTGTTCCTGCTCGACGAGGACGCCGACGAGGATGCCGTACCGCCGAGCCTGCTCGCCCCGCACCAGGCGATCGGCGTCGGGGTCCGCGTCCTGCAGCCGTCCAAGCTCCACTTCTTGTTGCGAACCGACATGCCCGCCGGCTCAGGGCCAGCGGACCTCCAGCGGCAGCCCGAGGAACGCCGCATAGGGCTCCAGGGCCGCTGACGCCAGCCGCCGGGCAGCCGGCTTCAGCGGCACCAGCGGCACGACGTCGACGATCACCGCCTTCTTGCCCAGGGTGCGCGTCCACGTCGCCGCCACCCGGCCACGCTCGACCAGCGTGGCCCGGAAGACCCCGTTGCCGCCGGGCACGACCGCGGCGAAGTGGGCCGGATCGAGCAACAGGTCACGGTCCTTGTAGCCGAGCATGTATTCGTCGAAGCCGGGCAGCGCGACCCACTCGGGCACCTCCGCACCGGGCTCGAGCAGGGCCGGGTCCACATGCATCTCCACGCCGTCCACCCGCACGGTGGTCAGGGCGTCGCCGGCCAGCGCGATGCCACGCCTGGCGTCGGTCAGCGTCAGCCCCGTCCAGCGCGCCAGGTCCTGCCGGGTCGCCGGGCCGTGACTGCGGAAGTAGCGCACCGCGATCAGCGCGAGCGCCTCGTCACGCGACGGCCGGTGCGGATCGGGCACCCACTCGTCGAGCAGCACGAACGTCTGCTCCTTGCCCACATGCGGCGCGATGCAGGTGACGCCTCGCTGGCTCGCGAACCACAGCAGGTGATAGGCCAGCTGCCCGCTCGCGTCGACACCCGCCGCGGTCAGCGTCTCGACGCACTGCGCCCGGGTGAAACGCTTCCCGCCCCGCAGCGCCGCACCGAGGACCTCGACCGCCCGGTCGGCCTCCCCCTCGGGCAGCCCCAGCGTCTCGCGGCGCTTGGTGGCCCCGGCCAGGGCCCGCGAGCCCATCACCTCGAGCATCCAGTGCGCGTCGCGGGGCGGCACGAGATGGACGGTGCCGCGCATCGGCCACGTGCGGATCGCCTCGCGCCGCTCCAGCGCAGCACCGATGCCGGCCACGGTGGACCCGGGCAGCCGCGCGCCCAGCGACCACAACCCGCTCGCCATGTCCTGCGCCTGCATGGCTCCGAACCACTCGACCACGCCCGCCACGTCGCCGGCCCGCTTCTCCGGCGTCAGTAGCAGGCTGCGCATCCGCACGGCAAGGGCCTCCGCCCCGGTCAACTCCACGAACGCCCCGGTCAACTCCACGGAACCGACCCTAGACCCGGGGTACGACAGAAAACGGCCCTCCCCGCGGAAAGCGGGAAGGGCCATCAAAGGATCAGCGGCCGCGCTGCGCGCGGTACCGCGAGATCAGCGTCCCGGTCGACGAGTCCACCGGCGTCTCCGGCGTGGACGAGCCGGTCAGCAGCGGCGCCAGCTGGTTCGCCATCACCTTGCCGAGCTCCACGCCCCACTGGTCGAACGAGTTGATCTCCCAGATCACGCCCTGGGTGAACGTGATGTGCTCGTACAGCGCGATCAGCTGCCCCAGCACCGACGGGGTCAGCTTCTCCGCGAGGATCGTGGTGGTCGGGTGGTTGCCCGGCATCACCTTGTGCGGCACGATCGCCGCGGCCACACCCTCGGCCTCGATCTGCTCGGCGGTCCGGCCGAACGCCAGCGCCCCGGTCTGGGCGAAGAAGTTCGACATGAACAGGTCGTGCATCTCACCGGTGTCGTGGTTGGGCACGCTGAAACCGATGTAGTCCGCCGGGATCAGCTTGGTGCCCTGGTGGATCAGCTGGTAGAACGCGTGCTGACCGTTGGTGCCGGGCTCGCCCCAGAACACCTCACCGGTCTGGTAGTCCACGGCCGCACCGTCCAGGCGCACCTGCTTGCCGTTGCTCTCCATCGTCAGCTGCTGCAGGTAGGCGGCGAACCGGTGCAGGTACTGCGAGTAGGGCAGCACCGCGTGCGACTGCGCGCCCAGGAACGTGTCGTACCAGACGTTGAGCAGGCCCAGCAGCGCCGGGACGTTGCGCTCCAGCGGCGTGTCGAGGAAGTGCCGGTCGACCGCGTGGTAGCCGGCCAGCAGCTCGCCGAACTGCTCCTTGCCGATCGCGATCATCACCGACAGGCCGACCGCCGACGGCAGCGAGTAACGGCCACCGACCCAGTCCCAGAAGCCGAACATGTTCTCGGTGTCGATGCCGAAGTCCGCGACGCGCTGCGCGTTCGTGCTGACCGCGACGAAGTGCTTCGCGACCGCGGACTCGTCGCCACCCAGGCCCGCGAGCAGCCAGTTGCGCGCCTCGGTCGCGTTGGTCAGCGTCTCCTGCGTACCGAACGTCTTCGACACGACGATGAACAGCGTGCTCGCCGGGTCGAGGTCGTGCGTCTTCGCGTACAGATCGGTCGGGTCGATGTTGGAGATGAAGCGGGCCTCGATGTCCGGGTTCGCGTACGCCTTCAGCGCCTCGTAGGCCATCACCGGGCCCAGGTCGGAGCCGCCGATGCCGATGTTGACGATCGTCTTGATGCGCTCGCCGGTGGCACCCTTCCACTCGCCCGAGCGGACCTTGTCGCTGAACGCGCCCATCCGGCCCAGCACCTCGTGCACGTCGGCCACGACGTCCTGACCGTCGACGACCAGCGACGCGTCGCGCGGCAGCCGCAGCGCGGTGTGCAGCACGGCCCGGTCCTCGGTGACGTTGATGTGCTCGCCGGCGAACATCGCCGCGGTGCGCTCGCGCAGCTTCGCCTTCTCGGCCAGCGCCACGAGCGCCGCGATCACCTCGTCGGTGACCAGGTTCTTGCTGTAGTCCACGTAGAGGGCCGCGACCTGAGCGGTGAGGCGCTCGCCGCGGCGCGGGTCGCTGTCGAACAGCTCCCGCAGGTGCACGCTCGAGAACTTCTCGGCATGCCCCTGCACGGCCTGCCACTCGGCGCTGGTGGAAACGTGTTCGCTCATTTTTGGATTGACTCCCGCCTGAACCGACCTATCGGTGTCATCGTGGCACGGATCGACGCCCGCCGCGTTGAATCATGGAGGGCGAGACCGGTCACAGACAGAGAACACGGCCCGCGGGGGCGAACGGATCAACGGAGGAAACGTGAGGGCATTCGTGATCACCGGGCCCGGCGCCGGAGCCGTGCAGGACGTCGAGGAACCGCAGGTCAGGACGGGTGAGGTCGTGGTCGACGTGGCCCGCGCGGGCGTCTGCGGCACCGACGCGGAGTTCTGGTCCGGGCACATGTCGTACCTGCACGACGGCCAGGCCGAATATCCCGTGCGGATCGGCCACGAGTGGTGCGGCACGGTCACCGCCGTCGGGCCCGGCGTCGACCCGGCCTGGCGCGGGCGAAGAGTGACGGGCGACACCATGCTGGGCTGCGGTCACTGCGACAGGTGTACGGGCGGCCGGCAGCACCTGTGCGCCCAGCGCTACGAGATCGGCATCCGGAACGGCTGGCCCGGTGCCGTCGCGCAACGGTTACCCGTACCCGTGACGTCGCTCTTCGCTCTGCCCGACTCCGTGGATGACGCGCGGGGCGCCCTGGTGGAGCCGGGGGCAAACGCACTGCGAGCCGTACGCGCCGCGGCACCGCACCCCGGTCAGCGCGTGCTCGTCGCCGGTCCCGGCACGATCGGCCTGCTCGCAGCCATGATCGCCACCGCACAGGGCGCCGAGGTGCACCTGCTCGGCGAGAAGACCGACTTCGCCCGTACGCTCGGCTTCCCGCACGTCTGGACCGCCGCCGACCTGCCCGGCCTGCGCTGGGACGCGGTCATCGACGCCTCGAACGGCACGGACGTCCCGGCGCTCGCGACCGAGCTCGTCGAGCCCGGCGGCCGCATCGTCCTCATCGGCCTCGCCGCCCGGAAGAGCATGATCGACACCCGGGCGCTGGTGCTCAAGGACGTCACGGCGACCGGCGTCCTCAGCGGCTCCGGCGGGCTGGCCGGGACGATCGAGCTCTACGCCTCGGGCGCCGTCGACCCCCGGCCGCTGATCGCCGCGACCGTGCCGCTCGACCAGGCCGGCCGGGCGCTGACCCGCGACCCGGCCTGGGGCGCGGCCCCCAAGGTGCACATCGACCCGACCCTCTAGGCGCTTATACACATCGATGTATGGGCCCGGTGTAGCGCCCTGTAGTTCCCTCTTCCTGTGCCCGGGTGGACCGGGGAACCCAGGGAAAGGATCACGTCATGCGTAGATTGCTGGCCACGGGGATGACGGCCGTGGCGATCAGCGGCGCCGCGCTCGCCGGCGTCATGCCGGCCTCCGCCGCCGCGCCGGCCGCACCCGAGCGGGGTGCCGCGACGGCCGCCGTCACATGCTTCGGCGGGGCGGTGAACTTCACCTTGACGCCGCCGGCCATCCAGGCGCCGTTCGGAGCGGGGTCCTTCTTCTCCGCCAGCAACAGGTGCGCCGACATCAACATCCGGACGAGCCGCAACACCAACGCCAAGGTGTGCTTCCGGCTCGCGGACGGCGGGTCTCAGTGCAACACCCCCAAGTTCGTCCCCGCCGGGACGTGGACCGTCATCGCCACCAATGTCCGGGACACGGCGAAGTTCCGTGTCGAGTTCAGCAACTTCGGTGGCGTCGCCTTCAGCGGGTCGGTCGCTGCGTGAGGTGATGTCGAGGGGTGGAGAGCCACGGCCGACGCGCCGTGGCTCTCTGCGTTTGCGGGCGCAGTTGTACGCGGGCTGCACTGTCCTAGGATCCTACGTACTTTCAGCCGAGCGCTGCCGCGGTTGCGCGTCCCGCCGTACGGCCGGAGAAGAGGCAGCCGCCCAGGAACGTGCCCTCCAGCGAGCTGTATCCGTGCATGCCCCCGCCGCCGAACCCCGCGACCTCCCCCGCCGCGTAGACGCCGGGCAGCGGTGTGCCGTCCGTGCGCAGGACGCGGGCCTGCAGGTCGGTGTGCAGGCCGCCGAGGGTCTTGCGGGTGAGGATGTTGAGGCGCACGGCGATCAGCGGGCCGGCCGCCGGGTCGAGCAGCCGGTGCGGGGTGGCGACCCGGATCAGCTTGTCGCCCCGGTAGCGGCGGGCGCCGTGGATCGCGGTCAGCTGGGCGTCCTTGGTGAACGGGTGGCCGAGCTCACGGTCGCGGGCCTCGACCGTGCGGCGGACGTCGGCCGGGTTCAGGGCCGGGCCGTCGTACTCGGCGGCGAGCTTGTTCATGCCCTCCACGAGCTCCGGCAGCTCGCGCGCCACGACGAAGTCGGCGCCGTGCCGCTTGAACGCCTCGACGGGCGGGGTCGCGCCGGG
>CAKUMG010000063.1 GCA_934667465.1 uncultured Actinoplanes sp.
ATGGGTGTGGCCCACCGCCTGAAGCGCGTGACCCACCGCCTGATGGGTGTGGCCCACCGCCTGAAGCGCGTGACCCACCGCCTGATGGGTGTGGCCCACCGCCTGAAGCGCGTGACCCATCGCCTGATGATCACGGCGGTGCCGGTGAAGCCGTACGATGGCGGCGAGTTCCGACCGGAGAGGACACCGCCGTGTACCTGATGATCTCGACGTACGTCGCCCCGCTCGCCGAGGTCGACGCGGCGCGTGTGGACCACCTGGCCTACCTGCAGGAGCTGGAGTCGCGTGGCCTCGTCGTCACCGCCGGCCGCCAGGACCCGCCCGCCGGCGGCGTCGTCATCCTGGCCGCCGACAGCGAGGCCGAGGCGCAGGAACTGATCTCCCAGGACCCGTACGTGCTGCGGGGTCTCGCCGAATACCGCGCGATCGGCTGGCAGCCGACCCGCGGCGCCCTCGCCGACTGGAAGCGCCCCGCCTGAGCGGCGCCCGGCCCACGAAGCCGGCCCGAAGCGCCCCGCCCGAGCGGCGCCCGGCCCGCGGAGCCTGCTCGAAGCGCCCTGCCTGAGCGGCGGCCGGCCCGCGGAGCCGGTGCGAGGGTCACTCAAACGAGGTCATCCAGGTCATCCAGGTCGTCGCCGCTGAGCAAACCCCGGATGCCCAGCTCCCCGGCGATCTCGGGCGAGCTCTCGTCGACGATCACGGCTGTCCCGGCCACCGACGCCCCCAGACCCCGTACGAGTGTGGACAGCGCCCGCACCTGCGCCCCCGTGAACGCCCAGTCGTCGACCAGCAACACGCTGTCAGCAGAGGTGATCAACTGCGTGCGTACGCCCAGCCGTTGCGCATCGCCACGATGGTCCGCGGGCACGTCCACCCACGTCATCGGCTCGGCGATCGGCCGGCGCGCGCCCGCCCGGTAGGCCTCGACGAAGCCCACCCCCAGCGCCCGGGCGACGAGCGGACCCACCAGGAACCCGGTCACCTCGGGCGCGACGACCACGGTCGGGCGCGCCGCCGGGAAGAGGCCCGCGAGCCCCTCGCCCAGCCCGGCCAGAATGTGTGGTTCACGCCACCATCCGGAGCGATCGCTGACGAGCAGCCCGCTGCCCGGCTCGGGTTCGGTCCAGCGGAAGGTGGCCCTCAGCAGGGCGCGCAGGTCGGATGCCACGCCGTCATGCTGCCACCGAGTGCGCCGCCGCCCGCCGCCGACCGGGCAGAACCCGATCAGCCGACGGGCCAACCTGATGCCGCCGCGCTTCCGGATCAGGCATGCTGTCTGGCGTACCCATGCCTACTCTCCCGCCGGGCCGCCGCCCGACAAGCCCAGGATCCCGTGCCGGTGTCGGCGCGGCCCTTGTGCTGCTCGTCGTCGTGGCCGCCGTCGAGGTGGCCGACGGCCCCCGGGCCAGCTTCGTAGGTCTGTTCGCCGCGGTGCCGTTCCTGGCTGCCGTCCTGGCCTCCTGGCAGACCGTCCTGGCCGTGGGCGCGCTCGCCACCGCGGCCGGCGCGGTGTTCGCCACCGTGGACGGCGAGTTCGGCCCCGTCGGCATGATCAACGTGCTCGGCGTCATGCTCGCGACGGGCATCGCCGCGGTGGTGGCGGCGATCCGCAAGCGGCAGGCCGACCGGATCGCTGAGCTGCTGCGCCTCGCCGCGGTCGCTCAGCAGGCGGTGCTGCGCCCGCTGGGCCCGCAGGTCGGCGCGCTGGCGGTGGCGGGCCGCTACATCTCCGCGACCGCTGCGGCCGACATCGGGGGCGACCTCTACGAGGCGCTCGACACCCCGTACGGCGTACGCATCATCATCGGCGACGTCCGCGGCAAGGGTCTCGACGCGGTCCGCCTGGCCAGCATCGTGCTCGGTTCCTATCGGCATGTGGCCTACGAGCGGGCGGATCTGCGCGCGATCGTCTCCGACCTGGACCGGGCGGTGGCCCGCAGCGTCGGCGACGAGGACTTCGTGACCGCCGCCCTGGTCGAGGAGCGCGGCGGCACACTGACGATCGTCAACTGTGGACATCCGGCCCCGCTGCTGCTGCGCCGCGGCAAGGTGATCCCGCTGGAGCCGCCGGCACCGGCGCCCCCGCTCGGGTTCATGCCTGTCGCGCGCCCGCGTGTGGAGCGGCTCGAGCCCGGCGACCGCCTGCTGCTCTTCACCGACGGGCTCGGCGAGGCCCGCCGGGAGGGCGAGTTCTTCCCCACGGCGGACCGGGCGTGGCGCCTGCTCGGGCACGGCACGGTCGGCGACGGCCTGGCCTCGCTCGAGACGGCCCTGGTCGACTGGGTGCACGGCCAGCTCGATGACGACATCGCCCTGGTGCTGCTGGAATATGCGGGACCCGACGGGGGACCGGCCGCGCCCATGCCGAGTTGGGAAGTCGGCGCCGCGGGCAGCTGACCGGTCCCGGTCCGGCTCAAACGGCCTTCGGGAGCTGTCCCTCGGCGGGGGCGTCCGCTTCCGGCGCGGGTCGCGGGCTGGGGGTTCGCCGCGGTGCCGGTGCGGCGGCCGCAGGGGGCTCCGCGGGCGTCTGGGCGGCGATCAGAAACGACACCGTGGCCGGAGTGTTGAGGGCCGGCGCGGGCGGCGGCACTGCGGCCCGCGCGCTGACGGTCTCGGGCTGCCGGTGCCGGCCCACGTAGTTGCGCGGCTGGTCGGCCTGGCGAGGCTCGGGAATCAGGTTCTTGATCGTGGCGAACATGGATGACCTCCCCGGTCTGCGCACGTCCTGTGCGTATATCGGGAGCAACGACGATGGGGCACACGTCGATACGTGATCGCGGCGCGGCGGCTTGCAAATGGCTGAACGGTGACGTGGCTCCCACCCGATCGGAGACGTTTGGGCGGCGAGACGACGGACAACGTCCCCCAACCTCAGTCGTGGAACCCCCGTGCCGACTTCCTGGGGCGTAGCTGCCAATGATCCGAGGCGGGTTGTCCCTACCTACCGCCCGGTAATACAGTGGTGTTACTGACGGGTAACTCGCGTCCGGGAAGCGGGGCCAGACCACATGACTCACTACAAGAGCAACCTGCGCGACCTCGAGTTCAACCTCTTCGAGGTGTTCGGGGCCGATCGCGCGTTCGGCCAGGCGCCGTACGACGGGATCGACGCGGAGACCGCGCGCGACGTGCTCGCCGAGGTCAACCGGCTGGCCCGCGAGGACCTCGCCGCCAGCTACGTCGAGGCGGACCGCAACCCGCCCGTCTTCGACCCGCAGACCCACACCGCCCCGCTGCCCGAGTCCTTCAAGAAGTCGTACGCCGCGTTCATGGCGTCTGAGTTCTGGCGGCTCGACCTGCCGGAGAGCCTCGGCGGCACGCTGGCACCCCGGGCGCTGTGGTGGGCGATCGCCGAGCAGGTGCTCGGTGCCAACGCCCCCGTGTGGATGTACTCCTCCGGACCCTCCTTCGCGCACGTCGTCGAGGCCGAGGGCACCGAGGAGCAGAAGAAGTGGGCGCAGATCTTCGTCGACAAGCAGTGGGGCTCGTCGATGGTGCTGACCGAGCCGGACGCCGGTTCCGACGTCGGCGCCGGCCGCGCCCGGGCCATCCCGCAGGAGGACGGCTCGTGGCACATCGAGGGCGTGAAGCGCTTCATCACCTCGGGTGAGCACGACCTGACCGACAACATCATCCACTACGTGCTCGCGCGGCCCGTCGGCGTCGAGGGCGCCGGTGGCCCGGGCACCAAGGGGCTGTCGCTCTTCATCGTGCCGAAGTTCCACTTCGACGCGGAGACCGGCGAACTCGGCGAGCGCAACGGCGTCTACGCCACCAACATCGAGCACAAGATGGGCCTGAAGGTCTCCAACACCTGCGAGCTGACGTTCGGCGAGCACGGCACCCCGGCCAAGGGCTGGCTGCTCGGCGACGTGCACCAGGGCATCCGGCAGATGTTCATGATCATCGAGTACGCGCGGATGATGGTCGGCACGAAGGCGATCGCCACGCTGTCGACGGGCTACCAGAACGCGCTCGAGTACGCGAAGAACCGTGTCCAGGGCGCCGACCTGACCCAGAACTCGAACAAGGCCGCGCCCCGCGTCACGATCACGCACCACCCGGACGTCCGCCGGTCGCTGATGCTGCAGAAGGCGTACGCGGAGGGCCTGCGGTCCCTGGTCATCTACACGGCAACGTGGCAGGACAAGGTCGCCATCGCCGAGGCCGCCGGGGACACCGCCGGGGCCAAGGCGGCGAGCCGGGTCAACGACCTGCTGCTGCCGCTGGTCAAGGGCGTGGGCTCCGAGCGCGCGTACGAGTTGCTCGGTCATGAATCGCTGCAGACCTTCGGGGGCTCCGGCTTCCTGCAGGACTACCCACTCGAGCAGTACGTGCGCGACGCGAAGATCGACACCCTCTACGAGGGCACGACGGCGATCCAGAGCCTCGACCTGATCTTCCGCAAGATCGTGCGCGACCAGGGCGTCTCGCTGGGCACGATCGCCGCCGACATGCAGGCCTTCGTGGAGAGCGAGGCCGGCAACGGTCAGCTCAAGGTCGAGCGGCTGTCGCTCGGGCGCGCGCTCGGCGAGCTCCAGGCGATCCTGGCCGTACAGATGGGGTGGCTGCAGGCGGCGCAGGGCGGCGAGACCCGCGAGCTCTACAAGGTGGGGCTCTCCTCCCGCCGGGTGCTGCTCGCCCTGGGTGACGTCATGGTCGCGTGGCTGCTGCTCCGGGGTGCCGAGGTCGCGCTGGCCAAGCTGGGCACCGAGCTGAGCGCCGCGGACAAGGCGTTCTACGAGGGCAAGGTCGCGGCTGCGCGGTTCTTCGCCCGTGAGGTCCTGCCCCGGATCGGTTCGGACCGCCGGATCGTCGAGAACACCACGCTCGACATCATGGACCTGCCGGAAGAGGCGTTCTGACCAGGCTTTAGGCACTTCCGGGCGCTTCCAGCGCTTCCGATGTGACGGGAAACCGGCGGGCAATGGTGTCCGCCGGTTTTTCGCGCCCGCGTCGGTGCCCTTCGTTCCTGCACGTGGTCGCTTTTTCCGGCGCGCGGGGTCGTCCTTCGGCGCGCAGTCGTTCCTGATCAGGCGCGCGTGGTCGTCCTTTTCCGGCGCGCGCGGTCGTTCCTTCGCGCGCGGTTGTTCCTTGTCAGGCGCGCGCGGTGTGACTCAGCACCTGGGGCATCGAGCCCGGCTCCGTCTCCGACCAGGGTGCCTCCGTGCGGTGCACTGCCAGGCCTGCGGTGCGCAATTCAAAACCGGGCAGACCTTGCTCGTACGGCCGCAGCAGCGCAGAGACATCGGACATGGTCGGGTTGTGTCCGATGATCAGCACCGTGTGGACCTCGTCCGGAACGGCGCGCAGCAGGTCGACCACCTCGGTGCGCCCGGCGCCGTACAGCTCGGGTGCATAGTGGACCTCCGGGCTGCCCGCACCCGGCGCCGCCTGGGCCAGCGCGATCGCGACACCGTGCCACGTCTGCCGGGTCCGGGCCGCCGGCGAGCAGATCACCAGCCGGGGATGCAGCCGCTCGTCGGCGAGCCAGGCGCCCGCGGCGTCGGCGTCGGCGCGGCCCTTGGCGGTCAGGGACCGTTCGAAGTCGGGCAGGTCGCCGGGGGTCTCCGCCTTGGCGTGGCGGAGCAGGACGAGGGTGCGCGCGCTCATGGGATCAGCTTGCCTGATTGAGCTTTCGCTCGCCGGGGTAGACACCCGTATCGACGTATTGCCGCGGCTCGGTGCGGCAGCCACGAGCCAGGGAGGTCCATCATGGGCATCGGCGGAAGTATCTTCCTCTTGGCGTTGGGAGCGATCCTCGCGTTCGCCGTCAACGCCGACATCAGCGGACTCGACATCAACATCGTGGGCTATGTGCTGATGCTGGCCGGCCTGATCGGCCTCGCACTCACCCTCTACTTCTGGAACTCGCGCCGCCGCCCGGCCCCCGCCGTGGTGGAGGAGCGTCAGGTCGTGCACAACGACCCGGCGTACCGGGAGGGCGAGGTCGTCCAGGAGTACCGCGAGACCTCGCGGCGTCAGCCCCCGCCGCCCCCGCAGTACGGCGCGTGAGTCGCTCGCGTCTTCGCAGCCTGTAGTACCAACGGTCCGGCGCCCCGGTAACGCGGTGCCGGACCGTTGGCGTCTTCGTCCGCGGTGCCGGACCGTTGGCGTCTTCGTCCGCGGCGCCGGGCCGTTGGCGGCTGACTCCGGGGCGCCGAACTCCTGGCGGCGCGCTTTGAGATCGCGGGCTCATGGCGGCTCGCCCTGAGGTGGCGGACTCATGCCGGCTCGGCGGCGCGGCGCCGGGCCATCGGCAGCTCGGCGCCGCGGTGTGGGACCGGCGTCAGGACAGGGTTACGCGGATCGCCTCGCTCAGCGGGGTGGCGGGGCGGCCCAGCAGCTTCTCCAGGTCGGCGGTGCCGGTGAAGAGCGCGCCCCGGGCGGCCACGCGGTCCGTGTCGGCCAGCGTGGCGGCGATGTCCTTCGGCACGCCCGCGCCCACCAGGAACTCGGCGTACCCCTCCGGGCCGAGATCGGTGTAGGTGACCTCGCGCCCGGACTGCCGGGATAGTTCCGCCGCCAGCTCGCCCAGCGTGACGCCCTCGCCACCCAGCTCGTACGCCTGCTGGTCGATCCCCTCCGAGTGAACCGCCGCGGCGGCGGCCTCCGCGTAGTCCGTCCGCGGCGCGATGCTGATCTTGCCGTCGCCCGCGGCGCCGAAGAGACCGCGCTCGAGGGCCCCGGCCAGGTCGTAGTTCTCCAGGTACCAGCTGTTGCGGACGAAGACCGACGGGATACCGGACTCGGTCAGCGCCTGCTCGGTCGCGCGGTGGTCGCTCGCGAGGAGCATGTCCGAGGTGTCGGCGTGCGGCGCGCTGGTGTACACGATCTTGGTGATGCCGGTGGCCTTGGCGGCGTCGACGACGTTGCGGTGCTGCTGCGGCCGCTTGCCGAACTCGTTGCCCGAGACGAAGAGCAGCTTCTCCGCGCCGGCGAAGGCGGCCCGGAGCGCCTCGGGGTCGTCGTACGACGCCTGCCGGACGACCACGCCACGATCCGCGAGATCCTGGATCTTCTCGACGCTGCGCCCGACGGCGACGATCTGATCGGCGGGTACGCCGCGGTCGAGCAGCGATGCGACGGCGGCGCGGCCGAGGTGGCCGGTGGCGCCGGTGACGACGATGGTCATGATGAGCCTCCTTGTGATGATTCACTGGAGGTAACAGGGCACGTCGCACATCACTTCCCGATGGAGAGTGAGCACCTTGAAGTGCGGTACGCACCTGAGGGATAGTTGACGGGTGGACGCTGACGTGTACGTGAAGAACTGCCCGAGCCGCCAGGTGCTCGACCGGATCGGCGACGCGTGGAGCGTGCTGATCGTGGGATCGCTCAAGGACGGGTCGTTGCGCTACACGGAGCTGGCGCAGCGGGTCCAGGGGATCAGCCCCAAGATGCTGACGCAGACGCTGCGGGGGCTCGAGCGGGACGGGCTGGTGACGCGGACGGTGCACGCGGTGGTGCCGCCACGGGTCGACTATGCGCTGACGACGCTCGGGCGGAGCCTGCTCGGGCTCTGCGATGCGCTGCAGGAGTGGGCGGAGGCGCACATCGGGGATGTGATCGAGGCGCGGAGCGCGTACGACTCGCGGGACTGAGCGCGGGGCCCGGCGGGTGAGTTGCGAGGGCACGGCGGGCGGCGGCGTTGTGCGGGCGCGGCGGGCGCTCAGCGCGGACGTGTCGGCGAGTTGCATGGGCGCGGCGCTGCTGCGGGCGCAGAGGCGGCGCTGCGGGCACGGGCGGCTCGACGTGCCTTGGTCCGTCGGCGCTGCTCGGGGGGCGGCTCGTCGGGGTGACGTTTCCAGGGCGCCCGGCGTTGCTCGTGGGGATGGGCCGGCGGGTTGGCGATCGGGGCCGGCGGCGTTGCGGGTGTGTGTGCCGGGCGACGCGCGAGACATGAGCCTCGCGCGTTGCGGGCGGGTGCGTCAGGCGTACAGGACGAAGTAGACCGCGACGTGGTGGCAGGTCGCCGCGATCAGGGTGCAGGCGTGGAAGAACTCGTGGTGACCGAAAACGGTCGGCCAGGGGTTGGGGCGGCGCAGCGCGTAGAAGACCGCGCCGACGCTGTAGATGACGCCGCCGGTGACCAGCAGGACCAGGGCGGTGACGCCGCCGCGCTCCAGGATGTCGGGCAGTATCGCCACGGCTGCCCAGCCCAGGGCCAGGTAGAGCGGTGCGCCGACCCAGCGGGGCAGATGCGGCCAGATGCTCTTGAGCGCGACCCCGCCGAGCGCGCCGATCCAGATGATCGTGAGCATCACCGTGCGCTTGCTGCCCTCGAGCAGCAGCCAGATGAACGGCGTGTAGGTGCCCGCGATGAAGATGAAGATCATGCAATGGTCGAGGCGTCGCATGATCTGGTAGCCGCGCTCGCTCCAGACCCGTCGGTGATAGAGCGCGCTGATGCCGAACAGCCCGAGCACCGTCAGGCTGTAGATCAGGGACACCAGAAAGGGCGCTATGCCCGGGCGCGTCAGCGCGATCGAGCACAGCACCGCTCCGCCGGCGAGGGCGACGAAGAAGGCGTACTGGTGCAACCGGCCGCGCAGTCGCGGCTTGCCGAGGTCGGCAGGTTTCATCCGGAGCGGAGCAGACGTCGTCACGACTCCAAGGTTACGGCACCGTAGGTTACTGGCAAGTAGACGACGGTCGCTTTCGGGTGTCGCTGCTCTCCCTGCGCCCCTTCGGGGCCGACCTCGGCCTCTGGGTGGCCGCAGCCCTGGTCGGGGCCGCTCCGGGGTTGCTTCGGCCGAGCCACCCCGGCGGGCGTTTCGTCCGGGGTCGGCGCGAGGCCGGCCCCGGACAGTGGCGGGTCAGGCGTCGAGACCGCGGAGGATCAGCGGAAGCCGGCTGGGCGCCTGCGGGTCGAGGACGATCGGCACACCCCAGTCCTGCCTGGTGAGGTGGCACGCTGCGTGCTCGACGTCGATGTCGCAGGTCGCGGCCTGCGCCACCACCTGCAGGATCCCTTTCTCCACGGCGGGGTTGAGGACCAGCCGCCGCGACAGGTCGGTGCCGGTGCCCTCGCCCTCGAGCAGCAGCTCGGGCGGCGCGGCCGAGACGACCAGCTTGGTGGACGGGCCGAACGTAATGTCGAGCTTCTGGCCCGGCGGGGGCGTGAACACGATGTCGAGCGTCACCTCGCCCGGGGCCAGCGGAGACGGGGGCCGCTCGGTGCGGTGCCGTTCGCCCGCGACGGTGCGCACCGCGCCCGGGGCCAGCTTGACCAGTCGGTGGGCGCCCGATTCGACCACGACCACGTCGCCCGTACCGGTGACGAGGATGTCGCTCGGCTCCGCGAGGCCCGCATCCACCGTCGAGACCTCGTCGGCCTCGGGGTCGAAGCGGCGTACGGCGCCGTTGTAGGTGTCGGCGACCAGCACGGACCCGTCGGCCAGCGCGGCCACGCCCAGCGGATGCTGCAGCAGCGCCTGCTTGGCGGCACCGTCGACGTGACCGAAATCGAACAGTCCCTGGCCGACCGCCGTGTGCAGTACGCCGCCCTCGATGTAGCGCAGCGCCGAGGTCTCGCTGTCCGCGATCCAGAGCCGGTCGCCGCGCGCGGAGAGACCCGACGGCTGCGCCATCCACACGTCCGGGATCGGCCCGTCCCGCAGCGACTCGACGGTCGTGCCTGCATAGACGCCCGTCGTGCCCAGCGAAGGGTCGAACCACCACAGCTGGTGGATGCCCGCCATGGCGATGATGACCTTGTCGTCGTACCAGGCGAGATCCCACGGCGACGACAGCGCGATGCCGTCGTCGTCGGCCGACCGCCACGGCTTGCCGGTGCCGGCCAGCGTCGTGACCTCGCCGGACTCCAGGTCGAGCCCGCGCAGCAGGTGGTTCACGGTGTCGGCGACCACCACGGTCCGGCCGTCGGGCAGCAGGCACAATCCCTGCGGTTCCGAGAACGAAGCCATATCGGCCGGGCCGTCGGCACGCCCGCGCTCCCCGCTGCCGATCCGCCGGACCAGGGTCTCGCCGTCCGGCGTCAGCTCGGCCAGGCTGTGCCGGGCGGAATCGGACACGAGCAGGGTGCCGCCGGGCAGCTCGATCGCCTTGCCAGGGAACCGCAGCGCGGTCTCGGCGGCGGCCGGCGCCACGTAGGGCCCGTCGCCGCGGTGCAGCGTCCCCTTCGCCTCGTGCGTCGCGATCAGCTCGTCGAGCAGCCGGCTCAGCCCCTCGGCGTGCCCCTCGCCGGCCATCGACGCCACGACGTAGCCCTCGGGGTCGATCACGCTGAGCGTGGGCCAGGCCTTCGCCGCATACTGCTGCCACATGACCATGTCGGCGTCGTCGAGCACCGGGTGGTGCACGCCGTAGCGTTCGACCGCCGCGGCCAGCGCCTCCGGGTCACGCTCGTGCTCGAACTTGGGCGAGTGCACCCCGATCACGACGAGCGCGTCGCCGTACTTCTCCTCGAGCGGCCGTAGCTCGTCGAGGACATGCAGGCAGTTGATGCAGCAGAACGTCCAGAAGTCGAGCAGGACGATCTTGCCCCGGACATCGGCGAGCCGCAGCTCCTTGCCGCCGGTGTTGAGCCAGCCCCGAGCCCGGAACTCAGGTGCACGTACGCGCGCGTTCATGCGATCCATCGTGCCGCACCGCCGCGCCTCCGACGGCCCGGGGTGACGGACGCCTCGCTACGCATCGGCAGGGCACTGCGCTTCATCCCGTACGGCCGGAGCGAGCGCGCCACCGCCGTCGAGCGCGCCCCGGTCGGCGCACCCGCGTCGCACCCCGGTCCGCCCCTCGACGCCGCCGACTTGCGCGCCGGGTCTTGCCGTCGGCACACCACGCCGGCCGGGCATCACGGCCGGTTCACGGGGCATCACGCCGGTCGGAGCCTCATGCCGGTCGGCACATCACGCCGGTTGGCACATCATGCCGACGCCGACTGGGACATCGCGCCGATCGGTCGTGCCGTTGCGGCGGCCGATGCTGCCCGCAACTGCTGGGCGTCTGTCGACATCGCCGTGCCGCACGTCGGACCTCGCCGGCGGCACCGGAAACCCTGGTGGGAACCCGGTGCCGTGCCGGAGGCGGTCAGGTGCGCGGCTTGAGGCAGAGCACCTGGTTCTTGTCGCCGGTCGGGTTGATGACGTACGGCTGGTTGGGGTCCGGGCACTGCTCCTTGGCGTCCACGATCGACGTGACCTCGAAGGAGCCCGCGTCGCCGCAGGTCGCCGTCACGGCCTGGTCGCCGTCGCGCTTGACGCACTGGCCGACGTTGACCGTGAAGCCGGCGTCGCCCGAGCCGCGGGCGATCAGCCACGTGATGCCGAAGGCCGCGCCGACCAGGAGGGTGGCGCCGAGGACGACGGCCAGGAGCACGGGCAGCATGCGTACGTGGGTCTCGCTCTTGGCCGGCTCGGCGGCGGGCGCCGTCTCGGGCGCGAACGAGTTGAACCGGTCCGGGTCGCTGTCCTGCGTCGAGACGCCCGGCCAGCTGGCGGTCTCCTCGGGCGGAGGCGTGACCGTTGCGCGGCTGGCCGCACCGAACGTGGTGCCGGTCTGCGGGCGCTGGCCGAACGGCTGCGAGGACTCGTGACCGGGACCGTTGCCGTCGACGCGCTCGCCGAACAGCTGCGTCGTGTCGGAGGCCTGCGGGAAGCCTCCGTCGGGGCGCTGGCCGCCGTCGGGACGCTGCCCGAATGGCTGCACCGGCTCCTTCGGCGCGGAGAAGCCCGCGTCGTCGGGGAGCGGGAAGCCCGGGTCGTTCGGCGGGACCTGGTGCAGCGCGGGCGACGGCACGTACGGCTGGTGCTGGCCGCGGCCCGACACGTCGGTGGTGTGCTCGCTGAAGTCCGGCGGCATGGTGCGGCTGGCCGGGTTGCCCGGGACCGGGCCCGGGTGGTTCGGCTGGCCGGGACCGCCGCGGCCGGCGATGTCCGTGGTGAACTCGCTGAACGGGGCTGCCTCGGAACCGTCGCGCTGCCCCTGGCCGGACGGGTAGGTCTGGCCGGAGGCGGGCGAACTCGCGGAGTAGGCCTGGCCGGAAGCGGGGGAGCTCGCGGAGTAGGTCTGCCCGGAGGACGGCGCGTTCGACGGGTAGGTCTGGCCCGACGACGGCGCGTTCGACGGGTAGGTCTGGCCCGAAGTGGGCGCGCTCGGCGGGTAGGCCGGAGCGTCGCCGAAGGGGCTGGACGACTGGGCGCGGGCGTCGCTGCCGTACTGGCCGCCGGGCTGGTCGCCGAAGGGGCTGGGCGACTGGGCGTCGCCGTACTGACCGCCGGGCTGGTCACCGAACGAACCGGGCTCGCGGCCGAAAGGCCCGGGCTCGCCGGACTCGCGGCCGAAAGGCCCGGGCTCGCCGGACTCCTTGCCGAAGGCGCCGGCCGGCTCGCCGTCGAACCTGCCCGGGTCGCTGCCGAACGTGGTGGGCGATCCGTCGCCGAACGGGCGGGACGAGCCGGCGCCGGCCTGCTCCTGACCGAACGGGGCGGGGGACCCGGGTGGGAAGGCACCCGGGCCGGCGGGCTGGGCGGAGGTCGGCGCGCCCGGTGCGTCCGTGCCGAACGGCGGCGCGGGCGGGCTGACCCGGGCGCTGGCCGAGGCGCGGCCGGAGACCCGGGCGCCGCCCGAGGTGGGTGCCGGCGACCCGTACGCCCCGGAGGTGGGGGCGGCGTCGGACGCCGTGCCGTACGCGCCGGAGGTCGGTGCCGTGCCGTAGGCGCCGGAGGTGGGCGCCGCGTCGGGGGTCGCCGTCGCGGTGCCGTACGTGCCGGAGCGGCTCGGCGTGGCGGCGGGCCGCTCCTGTTGCTGCTCGTCGAAGCCGGCCGTGCCACCGGGACCACCGAAGTCAGCGCCCTGCGAGCCGCCGAAGTCGCTGCCCCGGGAGCCGAACTCGGCGGCCTGAGAGCCGAGGTCGCCGTCGCTCTGCGAGCCGCCGAAGTCGTCGTCCCGGGAACCGCGGAAGTCGTCCTGCGAGCCGCGGAGGTCGCTCTGCGAGCCGCGGAAGTCGCTCTGCGAGCCGCCGTAAGTGCTGCCCTGGAAACTTCCGAAGTCGCTGCCCTCGGAGCCACGGAGCTCGTCGCTCTGCGCCCCACGGAAGTCGTCGTTCCGGGAGCCGCCGAAGTCGCTGCTCTGAGCGCCGAAGTCGCTGTCCCGGGAGCCGCGGAAGTCGTCGTCCTGGGAGCCGGTGCCGGCGCTCTGGCCGCCGAAGCCGCCACGGTCGTCGGACCCGCCGAAGCCGCCACGGTCGTCGGACCGGCCGAAGTCATCCCGGTCGTCGGAGTCGCGACCGCCGTCAGCGCGGTCGTTGTCGTCGCGGTTGTCGGCGGTGCCGGTGCTCGGCGTGCCGTACGTGTGACCGGCCTGCTCGTCGTCCTCGAGCTGGCCGGGTTCCCCCGCTTCCTGCCCGACGACGCACCCGAGGACCGGCCCGGCCTCGAGGGTCGGGTCCACGCCGCCCTCGCGCGCCACCACACGCAGCACCTGCCGCACCGGGGCGCCGACTGGGGGACCCGGCTCGTGACGGCCGGCTTCACCGTGGAGACCGGGCGCACCGTCCAGATCGAGGTCCCGGGCTCCCGCAGCCCGGCCAGGATCTCGGCGGCCCGGCAGGCGACCGGGTCGGCCGAGGGACCGGCCGCCCACAGGTGCCGGGCCAGTCGTTCCTCCGGGGACTCCTGGCCCGGCGACTCCGGTC
>CAKUMG010000064.1 GCA_934667465.1 uncultured Actinoplanes sp.
TGCCGAACACCGCCGCCGGCGGGCGCGACCAACTGCTGCGCCGGCTCGCCGCCCAGGACCGCTCGATGGACATCCTGAGCGTGGACCCGCCGTTCATGGCCGAGTTCGCCAACGCCGGCTTCCTGCGGGCCTTCACCGCGGGCGAGCGGCAGGAGCTCACCACCGGCGTGCTGCGCGGCCCGCTGGAGCAGTCCGTCTTCCGGGACACGCTCTACTCGGCACCGCTGTACGGGAACACGCAGCTGCTGTGGTACCGCAAGTCGGTGCTGCAGAAGGCCGGCGTCGACCCGTCCGCGGGGCCCGTCACCTGGGACCAGCTGATCCAGGGCGCGGCCCGGGCCGGTGTCACGTTCGCCGCGCAGGGGCGGCGCAACGAGAGCCTGATGGTGTGGGTGAACGCCCTGGTCGCGTCGGCGGGCGGGACCATCCTGGCCCCCGGCTCCGAGGACGAGCCCGCCGACGACGTGCGGGCCGAGCTGGACAGCCCGGCCGGCGCCGAGGCCGCGCGGATCATGCACGACCTGGCCGTCTCCCCGGCCGCGCCGCCCGGGTTCAGCACCGCGGGCGAGGAGGAGTCGCGGGCGGCGTTCCAGGAGGGCAACGGCGGGTTCATGGTCAACTGGCCGTACGTGTGGGCCGCGTTCGACACCGCCCGCGAGGAGGGCGCCGTGCCCGAGGGCTTCAAGGACGACGTGGGCTGGGCGGCGTATCCGCGGGTCGCCGCCGGCACGGAGAGCGCGGCGCCCTCGGGCGGGCTGGGCCTGTCGGTCAGCTCGTACAGCCGCCGCCAGGACCTCGCCGTGCAGGCCGTCCGCTGCCTGGTCACCCCGCAGAGCCAGAAGGAGTTCATGATCAAGGCGGGGAACCCCGCCGCGCTGAGCGCCGTGTTCGACGACCCCGAGATCCGGGACATGTTCCCGATGGCGGACGAGATCCGCGCCGGGATGGACGCGGCCACGCCGCGCCCGGTGAGCCCCTACTACGGCGACGTCACGGGCGCGATCCAGACCGCGTTCCACCCGCCGGGCTCGCTGTCGCCGGCGAAGACACCGAAGGAAGCCGACGCACTGCTGGAGGACGTCCTTTCCAACGAACGACTGATCTAGGAGCGGCCATGAGCACCACGATTCCGCCGGCCGCGCCACCGCGGCCGGGCGCGCCCGCACGGCGTACGGCCAAGAAGGTCACGTTGTCGGACCGGGCCCGCCACGAACGCAACCTGGGCTGGCTGCTGGCCGGTCCGGCGTTCATCGCGATGGTCGCGGTCACCGGCTATCCGATCCTGAACGCGGTCTGGCTGTCCCTGTTCGACTACCGGCTGACCGACCCGGACGGGCGCGAGTTCGTCGGGCTCGGCAACTACGGGACGATCCTCGGCGACGGGCTGTTCTGGCAGCAGTTCGGCGTCACGGCGCTGATCACGGTGGTGACCGTGGCGGTCGAGCTGGTGCTCGGGTTCGGGCTGGCGATGGTCATGCACCGGGCGCTCTACCTGCGGACGGCGCTGCGCACGGCGATCCTGGTGCCGTACGGGATCATCACTGTCGTCTCCGCGTACGCCTGGGCCTATGCCTTCAGCAACACGTACGGCTTCGTCAACGGGCTGTTCGGCCTCGGCGACTTCGACTGGTTCGGCGGCACGTGGTCGGCGCTCGCGACGGTCTGCGTGGCGGAGATCTGGAAGACGACGCCGTTCATGTCGCTGCTGCTGCTCGCCGGGCTGGCGCAGATCCCCGACGACTACCTGGAGGCGGCGAAGGTCGACGGCGCCACCGCCTGGCAGCGCGTCAAACGGGTGATCCTGCCCAACATGAAGGCCGCCATCATGGTCGCGCTGCTGTTCCGCACGCTGGACGCGTTCCGGATCTTCGACACCGTGTTCATCATGACCGCCGGCGCGCAGAACACCGAGACCCTGTCGTTCCTGGCGTACCGGCAGACGATCAGCCGCGTGATGATCGGCCTCGGCTCGGCGGTCAGCGTCATCCTGGCGATCCTGGTCGTCCTGATCGCGGTGATGTTCGTCAAGGTCTTCAAGACGGACCTGTCACAGCAGAGGGGGGACCGCAAGTGAAGGTGAGCCGCAGGAGCCAGGTCTACTGGATCGTCGGGGCGATTCTGATCATCGCGTACGCGATCATCCCCGTCCTGTGGATCGTGTCGCTCTCGTTCAAGGAGGGCGACGACATCACCAACAAGTCGTTCCTGCCCACCGTCTGGAGCTGGGAGAACTACCGCACGGTCTTCGCGTCCGACCTGTTCACGTCCGCGCTGCGGAACTCCGTCGGCATGGCCCTGATCGCGACCACCATCTCGGTCATCCTGGCCACCCTCGCCGCGTACGCCATCTCGCGTCTCGACTTTCCCGGCAAGCGCCTGGTGCTCGGCGTCGCGCTGGCCATCACCGTGTTCCCGGTCATCGCGATCGCCACGCCGCTGTTCAACCTGTGGCGCACGATCGGGCTCTACGACACGTGGCTGGGACTGATCATCCCGTACCTGTCCTATTCGCTGCCGCTGGCCGTCTACGTCCTGGCCGCGTTCTTCCGCGAGATCCCGTGGGAGATGGAACAGGCCGCCCAGGTCGACGGCGCCACCGCCTGGCAG
Source organism: uncultured Actinoplanes sp. (assembly GCA_934667465.1). Lineage (GTDB taxonomy): Bacteria > Actinomycetota > Actinomycetes > Mycobacteriales > Micromonosporaceae > Actinoplanes. The sequence goes on from CAKUMG010000064.1 coordinate 2,608, forward strand.
GCGTTCCGCCGGGTCATCGTGCCGCTCGCCTCGCCCGGCGTCTTCACCGCCGCGATCCTGACGTTCTTCGCCGTCTGGAACGACTTCGTCTTCGGCATCACCCTGACCTCGAGCGAGGCGGCCCGGCCGGTGCCCGCCGCGCTCGCGTTCTTCCAGGGCGCGTCCCAGTTCTCGCAGCCGACCGCGCCGATCGCGGCCGCCGCGGTGGTCGTCACGATCCCCGTCGTGATCCTCGTGCTGCTCTTCCAACGCAAGATCGTCGCCGGGCTGACCAACGGCGCCGTCAAAGGCTGAAGGGACCCTCCAGACATGGCCGCGATCGAGATGCGCAACATAGTCAAGGAGTACGGCGACGGTTTCAAGGCGGTCAACGACGTCAGCCTCGACATCGCCGACGGCGAGTTCATGATCCTGGTGGGCCCGTCCGGCTGCGGCAAGTCGACGCTGCTCCGCATGATCGTCGGGCTGGAGGACATCACCTCCGGCGACATGCTGATCAACGGCAACCGGGTCAACGAGAAGGCGCCGCGGGACCGCAACCTGTCCATGGTGTTCCAGAACTACGCGCTCTACCCGCACCTGACCGTCTTCGAGAACATCGCGTTCCCGCTGCGCCTCAAGAAGGGCATCCGCGAGGAGGAGATCAAGAAGCGGGTGCACGAGGCGGCCGGCATGCTCGAACTCGACGAGCACCTGAGCCGCAAGCCCGCGAACCTCTCCGGCGGCCAGCGCCAGCGCGTCGCCATGGGCCGCGCGATCGTGCGGCAGGTCGACGCGTTCCTGTTCGACGAGCCGCTCTCGAACCTCGACGCGAAACTGCGCGGCCAGATGCGTACGGAGATCTCCCGCATGCAGCGCCGCCTCGGCACCACGACCGTCTATGTCACGCACGACCAGACCGAGGCCATGACGCTCGGCGATCGGGTCGCGGTGCTGCGCCGCGGGTTCCTGCAGCAGGTGGCCTCGCCGCGCGAGCTCTACGAGCAGCCGATCAACATGTTCGTGGCCGGCTTCATCGGCTCGCCGCCGATGAACTTCCTGCCCGCGGTCGTCGCCGGGGACAAGCTGCGGCTGCCTTTCCTCGAGGTCGACGTGCCCGCCATCGCGGCCGGCAAGGTCACCGACGGGCAGCTGCTCATCGCGGGCCTGCGGCCGGACCACTTCGAGGACGCCGGCCTGCTCGACTCGGCGAAACGCGGCCACGGCACGACCTTCCGCGCCCGCGTCGACGTCACCGAGTGGCTGGGCGACTCCCAGTACGCGTACCTGCCGTTCGAAGCCAACCCCGAGGTGTCCCAGCAGCTCGCCGACCTCGCGGCGGAGCTCGACAGCGAGGCCCTGCGCACCCAGCTCGTCATCTCCATCGACGCGATGAGCCGGCTCCGGGAGGACAGCGAGGCCGAGTTCTGGGTGGACACCCGCCGGATGCACCTCTTCGATCCCCGTACGGGTGACAACCTCACGCGCGACGAGGAGGCCGCCGCCGACCTCGCGGGCCTGGAACGGGAAGCGCTGCGCAGCCGCACGGAAGCGTCCTCCTGACCTGCGCGCACCTGGCGCGCAGGTCGGCGTCTGTGGCTGCTACGCGGGTTGCGCGGGGAAGACGACCACGGAACCGTCCCTGTCGCGGGCGATCTCGATCGCCACGTCCGTGGGGCGGTCATCGAGCATGGCGCCGCTGCCCAGCCTGTGGATCCGGTTGGCCGTGCGCATCAGGCGATCGACCTCGCCGGCCGTGAAGACGGGCAGCAACCCGTTCGAGCGCGCCAACTCGATCGCCGAGATGCGTCCGAGCACACCGGCGATGCCCGACTCCAGTTTGTCGAGGCGCTGGGGGGCGATCTCGGTCATGGCGGCGGCGGACGGGTACAGCGTGCGAGGTGCTCGGCCTGCTGGAGGTCTACGGAGGCCGCCCGGAGCCGGAACACCTTGGAGAGCGGAGGCAGACGAAGGGGAGGCGTTTCAGGGCGGGGGCTGACAGTGGGGGCACCACCAGGTCTCGCGGTCGTAGGGGGTGGGGCCGGCCGGGGTGAAGGCGATCGGGGTGCCGCAGCGCAGGCACGGGCGGCGGTAGCGGCCGTAGACCCAGTGGCTGCGGCCGCGGCGGAGGTCGCCGGTGGTGCTCTGGGTGCCGTTGGCGAGGCCGCGGCGCATCATGCGGTGGATGACGTCGAGGAGGCGGGGGATGTCGACGGCGGCGGCCGGGGTGTGCGGGTCGACGCCGGCCACGTAGAGGCCCTCGACCGCCCAGAGGTTGCCGATGCCGCACTGGTTGCGCTGGTCGAGCAGGGCTTCGCGGATGCGGCGGGCCGGTTGACCCGCGATGGCGGCCGCGGCGGCCGGGGCGCGTGCGGGCCAGTCGTCGGCCAGGATGTCGGGGCCGAGGTGGCCGACGACCAGGTGCTCGCGGGCGGTGGGGACCACGTCGAGCACCGGCATGGTGTGGGCGGCGAGCACCCCGGCGGCACCGAGGTCGAGCCAGGCGCCGATGCCGCCGGCGGTCGCGCGGGGTCGCCAGCCGGGCCGGTGGATGCGCCAGGAGCCCTGCATCCGCAGGTGGCTGTGCAGCGTACGGCCGCTGTCGAACCGCATCAGCAGATGCTTGCCGACGGCGGTGACCTCGGCGAGGCGGTCGCCGTCGAACCGGGGTGGCAGCTCGTCGCCCCGGCGGAACTGCGCGGCGGTCACCGTCCGTCCACCGCAGGCGGCGTGCAACCGGTCGGCGAGCCGCCGGATCGAGTCACCCTCCGCCACCGCCCGGTGGTTCCCGGCCGCGGGCCACCGAAACCCACCGCCCGGAGGTTCCCGGCCGCGGGCTACGGAAACCCACCGCCCGGCGTTTCCCGGCCACGGACTATCGAAACCACGGAGTAGACGACAGATCACCGGCGGATTATGCAATTGCAGATTCGCGGGCGACACCCGCCCTGGCCAGCACATTCACGGAAGACGATACTGAATTCGAAGTACAAGCCTTGCCGCGCGAACCCCCGGTGACGTAGCGTTTCGAGTGTCAGCCGAAAAGGCGCTGATCGATACGCGGTTAGTGAAGCGAGACGTCAAGGCGCACCTCCACCTGCACCGTTCACCCCCGCCGGGGCGCGACCCCACGCGCCCCGAATCCCGGCATCCGCACCGGAAATACGGAGGAGAAATGGCCGTGAACAATGGCGCCCCCACCACCCTGACCGTCGGGGAAGGCGAATTCCGGGTCGAAGCCAATGAGCGAATCGACTATTCACTCATCTTCACGGCCGGGGTTTTCGATCCCGGCAACGAGCGCCTGGCCTCCCTTTACCGCCCGTGGGGCCGTTGTCTCATGGTGGTCGACGAAACGGTGCTCCGGCTGTACGGCGAGCAGATCCGGGCCTACTTCGCCGGGCACGGGGTGGCGCTGACCGTCTTCCCGGTCGCGATCGAGGAGACGGCGAAGTCGCTGCGCACGGTCGAGCGGATCGTGGACGCGTTCGGCGGGTTCGGGCTGCTGCGCACCGAGCCGGTGCTCGTGGTCGGCGGCGGGCTCACCACCGACGTGGCCGGGTTCGCCTGCGCGGTCTTCCGGCGCTCGACGAACTACATCCGGATCCCGACGACCCTGATCGGGCTGATCGACGCGAGCGTCGCCATCAAGGTGGCCGTCAACCACGGCCGGTCCAAGAACCGGCTCGGCGCCTTCCACGCCTCCCAGCAGGTGCTGCTGGACTTCGACTTCCTCCGGACGCTCCCCGTCGAGCAGGTCCGCAACGGCATGGCCGAGCTCGTCAAGATCGCCACGGTGGGCAACAGGACGATCTTCGAGACGCTGGAGAAACACGGCGAGGAGCTGCTGCGTACGCGGTTCGGGCGGCTCGACGGCACCCCGGAGCTGCGGGAGATCGCCGACCGGGTCACCTACGACGCGGTGCGCACGATGCTCGAGCTGGAGGTGCCGAACCTGCACGAACTGGACCTGGACCGGGTGATCGCCTTCGGTCACACCTGGAGCCCGGCGCTGGAACTGACGCCCCGGATCCCGTACCTCCATGGTCATGCCATCGCCATCGACATGGCACTCTCCACGACGATCGCCGAGCGCCGGGGCTACATCGCCGCCAGCGAGCGGGACCGGATCCTGTGGCTGCTGAGCAATCTCGGACTCTCGCTGGACAGCGAGCACCTGACCGCCGCCCTGCTGCGCGACGCCACGGAGTCCATCGTCCAGACCCGCGGCGGACTGCAGCGCGCCGCCGTCCCGCGCCCGATCGGCACGTGCTTCTTCGTCAACGACCTGACCGCCGACGAGCTCGAGGAAGCGCTGATGGCCCACCGCCGGGTGTGCCGCATCTACCCCCGCGACGGCCAGGGCGAAGCCGCCGCCGTCCAGGACCGGGCCGCATGACCGCCACCCCGCGGCCCGCCGCCCCCTCGCTGGCGCCGGTCACGTCACCCGATACGCCGCAGCCGCCCACCCCGTCGAGCGCGTCCGAACTGGCCACCCCGCCGGGGATGCCACGGCAGGCCAGCCCGCCCGGGGAGCCGCGGCCGATCACCCCGCTGGGCGTTCTCGTCGCGCGGCTGGCGGCGCTGGTGGCGCGGATCGACGACGAGGAGCTGCGGCAGGTGTACGCCCTCGCGGCCGGCCTCGACCCGTACCTGACCGAGCACACGACCCCGGCGTCGCCGGCCCTCCGTGAGCTGGCCGGCGCGACCGCGGCGTACGACTGGAACCGGCACGGCGGCGCCCGGTACCTGGAGCAGGAGATGCTCTCGGGCCACCTGGAGGGTCAGCTGCTCCGGACGCTGGTGCACGCCACGCACGCCCGGCACGTGCTCGACATCGGCATGTTCACCGGCTACTCCGCGCTGGCCATGGCGGAGGCCCTGCCCGAGGAGGGCTGGGTCGTCGCGTGCGAGGCCGACGCGGGGGTGGCCGCCTTCGCGGAACGGCACTTCCAGCGGGCCGGCGTCGCGGACCGCATCGTCGTCGCGGCCGGGCTCGCCGCGGAGACCCTCGCCGGGCTCGCGGCCGACAGCCAGGTCTTCGATCTGATCTTCCTGGACGCCGACAAGGCCGGCTATCTCGGCTATTTCCAGGCGATCCTCCGGTACGGGCTGCTGGCGCCGCGCGGTCTGATCTGCGTGGACAACACTCTGTTGCAGGGCGAGCCGTGGACCGCGCAGCACCCCTCGCCGAACGCGGCTGCCGTGGCCGCGTTCAACGAGGCCGTCGCCGCCGACCCGCGCGTCGAACAGGTGATCCTCCCGATCCGGGACGGCCTCACCCTGATCCGGCACGCATGAGGACCATCGGGACGCTCCTGCTGCTGCAGCTCGCGCTTCCGGCGAACCTGCTGCTGACCGGCGCCGCACTGCTCCGGAAAGCGCTCACCCGGCCACCCACCCGTCCCGGCGCCGGCGGCTCCCCCACCGCCGGCGCCGGGGTCTCCGGCCACGCGCAGGCCGGCCGCAGGACGATTCTGATCAGCGGCGGCAAGATGACCAAGGCACTCACGTTGGCCCGCGCGTTCCACCGCGCCGGCCACCGCGTGATCCTCGTGGAGTCGGCGAAGTACCGGTTCACCGGCCACCGCTTCTCCAACTGCGTCGACCGGTTCCACGTCGTGCCGGAACCACGGGCCGAGGGCTACGCCGCCGCGCTGCTCCGGATCGTGCTGGACGAGCAGGTCGACGTGTACGTGCCGGTGTGCAGCCCCGCCGCGAGCTACTACGACGCCCTGGCCAAGCCGCTCCTGGAGCCATACTGCGAGGTGCTGCACTGCGACGCCGACACGGTGCGCGCGCTCGACGACAAGTTCGAGTTCACCGCGCTGGCGGCCGCGGCCGGGCTGCCGGTGCCGGATTCGCACCGCATCGGCTCCCCGCAGCAGGTGGCCGATTTCGACTTCGGCGCGGCCGCACCGCCGTACATCCTCAAGTCGATCCCCTACGATCCGGTGCACCGCCTGGATCTCACGCCGCTGCCCCGCCCGACCGCCGCGGCCACCCGGGAGTTCGCGCGCTCCAAGCCGATCACACCGGACCGGCCGTGGATCATGCAGCAGTTCGTGACCGGCCGGGAGTTCTGCGTGCACACGACGGTGCGCGCCGGCAGCGTGCGGGTCTACGCGTGCTGCCCCTCGTCGGCGTTCCAGCTCAACTACGAGATGGCCGACGAGCCCACGATCGAGGCGTGGGTGCGCGGTTTCGTGGAGCCGCTGCGGCTCACCGGCCAGATCAGCTTCGACCTGATCCGGACGGACGACGGCGCGGTCTTTCCGATCGAGTGCAATCCTCGTACGCACTCGGCGATCACGATGTTCTACGACCATCCCGGGCTGGCCGCGGCGTACCTCGGCGAGGCCGGCCCGGCGATCACGCCGACGGCGGCGAGCCGGCCGACCTACTGGCTGTATCACGAGCTCTGGCTGCTGCTGAGCGCCCCGGGAACGGTCCGGGAACGGTTCCGGACCATCGCGGGCGGCAAGGAAGCGATCCATGACCGGGACGACCCGCTGCCGTTCCTGATCGCGCACCACGTGCACATCCCGCTGCTGCTGCTCCGCAACCTGCTTGCCGGGCGGCCGTGGCTGCGCATCGACTTCAACATCGGCAAGCTCGTCGAACCGGCCGGGGACTGACGCCGTGCAAGCTCACCGACCCGACCCGACCCGACCCGACCCGACCCGGCCCGACCCGGCCCGACCGCCGGACCGGCGCCCAGCAACCGCGCCGAACCGAGCCGTGCCGAACCGACCGGGCGGGGTGACGCCGTGACGGTGCACGTGCTGGTCGTCGCCGGTTCCGCGGCCGACGACTTCTACGCCGAGCTGTCGCTGCTCTACGCCCGGGGCAGCCTCGACGCGCTGCGCGACGACCGCCGCTACCGGTTCTCGGTCGCCTACGTCACGCCGGACGGTCGCTGGCGTTTCCCCCGCGACCTCTCCCCGGAGGCGATCCGCTCGGCGCCGCCCGTGGGGCTCGCGGGAGCGGTGCACTGCCTGGCGGAGATGCGACCGGACGTGGCGCTGCCGCAGATGTTCTGCGTGCCCGGGATGACGCGTTACCGGGCGCTGCTGGAGCTGCTCGGGATCCCGTACGCGGGCAACACCCCGGAGGTCATGGCGCTGACCGCCGACAAGGTCGCGACCCGCGCGGTGGTCGCGGCGGCCGGGGTCGCGGTGCCCGAGGGCGAGGTGCTGCGCCGCGGCGACCGGCCCGCACTGCGGCCGCCCCTCGTCGTCAAGCCCGCGACCGCCGACAACTCGCTCGGCGTCACCGTGGTCACCCGCGACGCGGACCTCGGCGCGGCCCTCGACACCGCGTTCGGTCACGACGGGACGGTCCTCGTGGAGCGCTTCATCGGGCTCGGCCGCGAGGTGCGGTGCGGCGTCCTCGCGTACGGCGGCAGGCTGTTGACCTTGCCCTTGGAGGAATATGCCATCGATCCGGCAGCCGGCATCCGCGGCCATGACGACAAGCTCCTCGCGAGCGGCGGGGGCGGGCTGGCCTTCGCCGCCAAGTCCGGCGGCCGCTCCTGGATCATCGACCCGGGGGATCCGGTGACCGCGGCCGTGCAGCGGGCGGCCCTGACCGCTCACGTGGCGTTGGGGTGCCGGCATTACAGCCTGTTCGACTTCCGGATCGACCCGGCCGGGCGGCCCTGGTTCCTGGAAGCGGGTCTCTACTGCTCGTTCTCGCCCACCAGCGTCCTCACCACCATGGCGGGTGCCGCGGGCATCCCCCTGCACGAACTCTTCGCGACCGCCATGCACGAGGCCGGTTCATACTCAGCGTGACCCCCGCATGTGCTCACCCGCGCCTTGGAGATCCGCGGGTGCGCCAGACACTGCTGGCGGCTGCGCGGCAGGAGCGAGCGCGATCGGACGGGGGCGGTCACCGGCGACGGTGGCCGTCCCCGGGCGGCGATTCGGCGTGCCGGGTTCAGACGGGGACGGCGGGGCGGAGGCTGTCGCGGATGCGCAGGACGCAGGCCGCGACGAGGACCGCGAAGGCGGCGACCGCGGCCATGCCCCAGACCAGGCTGGTGCCGTGGGCGATGAAGCCGATCACCGGCGGGCCCGCGAGCAGGCCGGTCGTGCCCATGGCCGCGACGAGGGTGAGGGCCTCGGGGCCGGTGCGGGCCGCCGCGACGTAGAGGCAGGGGGTCACCGCGGCCATGCCGAGGCCGACGCAGGCGAAGCCGAGCAGGGCGGGGACCACGCCGCCGGCGGCCAGGGCGAGGGCGAGGCCGGTGCCGGCGAGCAGGGCGCCGCCGACGACGACGCGTTCGTCGCCCCAGCGGGCACGCCAGCCGTCGGCGAACAGGCGGGCCAGGACCATCATGCCGGACACCACCGCGATGCCGAGCGGGGTGATGCTCGCGGCGGCGTGGACGACGTCGCTGAGGTAGAGCGCCGACCAGTCGTTCATGGCGCCCTCGGTCACCGTGCCGAAGACCATGGCCAGGCCGAGCCAGGCGGTCACCCGCGACGGCAGGGTCCAGCGGCTGCGGGCGCCGGGCTCCGTCACGGCCGGGGCGGTGGGCGGGAGCAGTCCCGTACGCGCGGCGGCGGTCAGCACGACGAGCAGCGCCGCGGCGACGGTGAAGTGCAGCGCGAGCGAGGTGCTCAGCGCCAGGATGCCCGCGGCGAGCAGGGCCGACAGCAGGGTGCCGCCGCTGAAGACGGCGTGCAGCTTCGCCATCGTGTTGCGTTCGTAGCGGGCCTCGAGGTCGGCGCCCTGCGCGTTCATGGCGACGTTGAGGCAGGCGACCGCGATCCCGTCGCAGAAGAGCACGAACAGGGCCGCCGGGAACGTCGGTGCCAGCGCCAGCGCGGGCAGCACCAGCACCAGGGCGGCGCAGGACGCGATCGCCAGCGGGCCGGAGCCGAACCGGCGCATCAGACGGGACACCAGCGGAAACGACACTGCCGCGCCGACGCCGCTGGCCAGCAGCAGGACGCCGACCTCGGCCTCGCTGAGCGCCAGGCGCGCCTTGAGTTCCGGGACGCGGGCGGCCCAGGTCCCGTACTGGAAGCCGAGGAAGCAGAAGAGCGCCGCTATGGAAACCTGGGAACGGCGGAACGACTCACCGGTGACCGTCAAGGGGACCAACTCCTCGGGACATGTAGACCGCGGCCGCGCCGTAGGAGCGCGGGACCGCGACGCGGGGGTGGGGGCGATAGCCGAGGGCCGCCCAGAACGGGCTGCTGCCGGACACTGCGACAAGCGAGATCCGCTCGTACGCGGTCCGCGCCGCAGCCGCGAGCAGGTGGGCGTGCAGCCGGGTGGCCAGGCCCCGGCCCCGCTCCCCGGCCGCCACGACGAGATCGTGCAGATGCAGGTCGCCGCCCCGGGAAGCGCTTCCCGACACGCCCGGGACCGCGAAAGCGCTTTCCGGCGGGGAAGCGCTCACCAGCGAGGAAGCGCTTGCCGAGGGGGAAGCGCTTCCCGACGCGCCCGGGATCGGGGAAGCGCTTACCGTCGGCTGGGTCAGGTCCGGTGCGTGGAAGCGCGGGAACGGCAGCGCGAGCACATACCCCGTGACCCGGTCACCGGCCCGCGCGGCAAAAGACGTCCCGGGCGCGGCCCGGCTCTCGAGCACCCTGCGGCCCTCGGTGAGCCCGGCCGCGTCGTACGCTTCCGCCTCCAGCGCGACGATCGCCGGCCAGTCCCCCGCCTCGATCGCGCCGATCACCGTCATGCCGGGACCAGGGTGTCGCGGACGACGCGGTAGGGCAGCGGGCCGAAGCCGTTGAAGCCCACCGTCATGTAGCTCATCGCGTACGCCCCGCTGGACAGCAGCCACACCGGGTCGCCCGACGCCGCCGCGGCCGGCACCAGCACCGGGTGCTCGTGACTGAACGCGTCGTCGCTGTCGCACGACGGCCCGGCCAGCACCGCGGGCACGTAGCCCCGCCCGCGGTGCTCGGGGAACACGGTCCGGTACTGCACCTGGTCCATCTCGTACAGCCCGTTGTACTTGCCGCAGCTCAGGTAGAGCCACCGCCGCCCGTCGCGCACGGTCAGCCGGGACACGTGCGCCCGCACCGCGCCGTGGTCGGCGACCAGGTAGCGGCCCGGTTCGGCGAGGAAGTCGAGCGGCCGCCCGGCGACCCGCCGCAGCTCCCGCAGGCCTGTACGGATGGTCGCGAACATCTCCTGCGTCGGTGGCCGCAGCGGCCGCCCCCGCCGGTCGAGGTAGCCCTGCGCGGGCAGTCCCCCGCCGAGGTTGACGTGGTCGACGGCGATCCCCCGGCGGCCGGCCTCGGCGAGCACGCCGGCCAGGTCGTCGAACGCGTCCCGCCAGCCCGCGGTGGTCATCTGCTGCGAGCCGACGTGCACGGACAGCCCGGCCGGGACCAGGCCGGCGTCGCGCGCCTGCTCGAGCAGCGCGATCGCCTCGGGTGCCGGGCAGCCGTACTTGTTCGCCAGCCCCCAGAGTGCCCCGCGCCCGCTCGTGGTGAGGCGGCAGAACACCCGGGATCCCGGGGCGTGCGCGGCGATCGCCGCCACGTCCTGGGGGCTGTCGGTGGCGAAGTCCCGGATCCCGAGCCCGTACGCCGTGGCGATGTCGCGGTCCGACTTGACCGTGTTGCCGTAGTGGACCGCGGCGGCCGGGGCGCCCGCCCGCAGCGCCGCGGTGATCTCGCCGGGGCTCGCGGCGTCGAAGCCGGAGCCCCGGTCGGCGAGCGCGAACAGCACCTCGTCGACCGGGCACGCCTTCATCGCGAACCGGATCCGGACGCCCGGCAGCTCGCGGATCAGCGTGTCGTAGGCGCCCTCGATCCCGGTCAGGTCGTAGACGACCCGGTCCGCGGTCTCCGCCGCGAGCGCGCGCCGAAGCCGGCGCCCCGCGTCCGTCACCGCGCCGCCCCGGCACCGGACGCCGCGGCAGGAGCAGGCGCCGCCCCGGCATCG
>CAKUMG010000065.1 GCA_934667465.1 uncultured Actinoplanes sp.
GCACCGGGGGAGCCGCCGGCCGGGGCGCCGACGTCGGGGGCACCGGCGGCGGGGGTGCCGTCCCAGGGCCGCCGGCGCAGGGGCGCGGCCGTCGCCGTCGTGGAGGCGGAGCCGCGTACGGATGAGGAAATCGAACTCAAGCCCCTGGACGACCAGGAGATGCGGGCGGCGCTCGAGGCGATCCTGCTCGTGGTCGACGAACCGGTCGCCGAGAAGCAGCTCGCGCAGATCATGGAGCAGCCGACCGAGCGGGTCGCGATGATGCTCGAGGACATCTCGGCGCGCTACACGGCCGCCGGCCACGGCTTCGACCTGCGGCGGGTCGCGGGTGGCTGGCGTCTCTACACGCGGCCGGAATACGCGCCGTACGTCGAGCGGTTCGTACTGGACGGGCAGTCCGTCCGGCTGACGCAGGCCGCCCTGGAGACGCTGGCAGTGGTCGCGTACAAGCAGCCGGTGACGCGCTCGCGCATCTCGGCCATCCGCGGTGTGAACTGTGACGGCGTCATGCGTACGCTTGTGACGCGCGGCCTCATCGAGGAATGCGGCACCGAGGCCGAAACCGGGGCTTTCCTGTATCGGACGACGGGCCTGTTCCTGGAGAAGCTCGGTCTCAACTCGGTCGACCAGTTGCCGCCGCTGGCGCCGTTCCTGCCCGACGATGTGGAAGAAGTGCTCGATGCCTCAGGCTGATCCGGACAACTCCGTGCGGTTGCAGAAGGTCCTCGCGACCGCTGGAGTCGGATCCCGGCGTGCCTGCGAAGATCTGATCTTCCGCAGGCGGGTGACCGTCAACGGCCGCGTGGCCAAGCTCGGCGACAAGGTCGATCCGGCGAAGGCCGAGATCGAGGTCGACGGCGCGCGGATCGTGACGAACACCAAGATGGTGTACCTCGCGATGAACAAGCCCCGCGGCGTGGTCTCCAGCATGGACGACGAGAAGGGCCGCACCGAGCTCGCCGACTTCATCGGCACGTTCGAGCAGCGAATCTTCCACGTCGGCCGGCTGGACGCCGACAGTGAGGGCCTGCTGCTGCTGACCAATGACGGTGATCTGGCTCACCGATTGATGCACCCGTCGTTCGGGGTCGCGAAGACGTACCTGGCCGAGGTCGAGGGGCCGCTGCCGCGCAACGTCGGCCGGCGGCTGCTCGCCGGCGTCGAGCTCGAGGACGGCCCCGCGAAGGTGGACGCGTTCAAGCTCGTGGACGCGCTCGGGCGTACGGCTCAGGTCGAGTTGACCCTGCACGAGGGCCGCAAGCACATCGTGCGACGGATGATGGACGAGGTGGGTCATCCGGTCACCCGCCTGATCCGTACGGCCGTCGGCCCGATCCGCCTCGGCGACCTGCGCCCCGGCGGGTTCCGGCACCTGTCCCAGGCCGAGATCGGCGCCCTGTTCAAGGGCTCCGACGACGAGCGGGCAGAATGAGGGTTCGCTCACGAACCCCGAGGCGCCCGGTCGGGACGTCTCGTTGAATCGGTAGTTCTCGACGGACCTTGGAGGTAACGGTGGCGGAAGCAGTGCGGCCCGAGCGGTGTGTGGTGGCCGTCGACGGTCCCTCGGGATCGGGCAAAAGCACCGTCTCCAAGCGTCTGGCGACCCTGATCGACGGCATCTACCTCGACACCGGGGCGATGTACCGCGCGATCACCTGGGCCGTGCTGCAGGCCGGCGTCGACCTGACCGACACCGACGCGATCATCAAGGTCGCCGTCGAGACGGACCTCACGGTCGGCACCGACCCGAAGGCCCCCACGTTCAGCGCCAACGGCACGGTCGTCGACGGCCCGATCCGTGGCCCGGAGGTCACCGGCGCGGTCTCGGCCGTCGCCTCGATCCCGCAGGTCCGCGCGATGCTGATGCAGTTCCAGCAGGACATCATCGCCGGCGCGCCGCGCATCGTGGTCGAGGGCCGCGACATCGCCACCGTCGTCGCGCCCGACGCCGACCTCAAGGTCTATCTGACCGCGTCGGCGGAGGCCCGCGCCGCCCGCCGCAGCGCCGAGGACGCCACCGACGTCCAGGCGACCCAGGCCGACCTGGAGCGCCGCGACAAGATCGACTCCACCCGCAAGGCCGACCCGCTCAAGCTGGCCGACGACGCGGTGGAACTGGACACCACCGGCATGGGCATCGACGACGTCGTGTCATCGCTGCTGGACATGCTCAACAGCAAGGTGAGTAAGTGAACGACTTCCCCGTCGACCTCTCCGAGTTCGACGCCGTCGACTTCTCCGACGGCACCACCGAGGCGGGGCAGTCCCACGGCCCGCAGCCCATCGTCGCCGTGGTCGGCCGCCCCAACGTCGGCAAGTCGACCCTGGTCAACCGCATCATCGGCCGCCGCCAGGCCGTCGTCGAGGACGTGCCGGGCGTCACCCGCGACCGCGTCCCCTACGACGCGACCTGGAACGGCCGCCGCTTCACCGTCGTCGACACCGGCGGCTGGGAGCCCGACGCCAAGGACCGCGCGGCGGCCATCGCCGCGCAGGCCGAGATCGCCGTCCAGACCGCCGACGTGGTCATCTTCGTCGTCGACGCCACGGTCGGCCCCACCGACATGGACGAGAAGGCCGTCCGGATGCTGCGCCGCAGCTCCAAGCCGGTCATCCTGGTCGGCAACAAGGCCGACAACCAGAACCTCGAGCTCGAGACCACCTCCCTGTGGTCGCTGGGCCTGGGCGAACCGATGCCGATCTCGGCCCTGCACGGCCGCGGCTCCGGCGACCTGCTGGACGCCATCCTCGCCGCCATGCCCCCGGCCCCGCCGATCATCGAGGGCAAGCCCCGCGGCCCGCGCCGCGTCGCCCTGGTCGGCCGCCCCAACGTCGGCAAGAGCTCGCTGCTCAACCGGCTGTCGAAGGAAGAGCGAGCCGTCGTCGACTCCGTCGCCGGCACCACCGTCGACCCGGTCGACAGCCTGGTCGAGATGGACGGCGAGATCTTCCAGTTCATCGACACCGCCGGCCTGCGCAAACGCGTCAACCAGGCCTCGGGCACCGAGTACTACGCCTCCCTGCGCACCGCCGGCGCCATCGAAGGCGCCGAGGTCGCGGTCGTCCTCCTCGACGCCGGCGAAACCATCAGCGAACAGGACCAGCGCGTCCTCACGTCGGTGGTCGAAGCGGGCCGCGCCCTGGTCATCGCGTTCAACAAGTGGGACCTCGTCGACGACGACCGCCGCTTCTACCTCGACAAAGAGATCGACCGGGACCTCAAGCGCATCCCCTGGGCGATCCGCGTCAACATCTCCGCCAAAACGGGCCGAGCGGTCGACAAACTGGCCCCGGCCATCCGCCGAGGCCTCGCCAGCTGGGAGAAGCGCATCCCCACGGGCGCCCTCAACCAGTGGCTGACCGCCCTCACCCAGGCCACCCCCCACCCCGTACGCGGCGGCCGCGCCCCCCGCGTCCTCTTCGCGACCCAGGCCGGCGTGGCCCCGCCCCGCATCGTCCTGTTCACCACGGGCCCGTTCGACGCGGGCTACCAGCGCTTCATCGAACGCAAACTCCGCGAGGAGTTCGGCTTCGAGGGCAGCCCGATCGAGGTCGCGGTCCGCCCCCGCAAGCAGCTCGGCCCGGGTGGCCGGGGCAAGGCTCACGGCTGACCCCTGGTTGTGCCCCCTCCCGGCGTCGCCGTCGGGAGGGGGTGTGCCGGTGGAAAGGCGGTTGAGGGGTTGGGGTAAGCTTTCTGTGTTGCCGCGGTACGGGGAAGCCCGGAGCGCGGCATCGGGCTGTAGCGCAGCTTGGTAGCGCACTTGACTGGGGGTCAAGGGGTCGCAGGTTCAAATCCTGTCAGCCCGACCATCAGACGAAGCCCCTGAGATCGGCGTATTGCCTGCTCAGGGGCTTCGTCGTGTGAGGATCTGTCTTCATGCCGTGACGGTTAAGGGCTTGAGTTGGGGACCATATGGGGACCACCCTTCCTGTCCTGCATGACCTAGCCCTCCGGCTTGTGGCCAAACGCGCTGAGGTCTACCCGGTTGGCTTGCGCCCGGCGCCACGAGGCCGACAGGCCGCGACTCATCGACTGGCCCTCCCCGGGCCATGTCCGTTCAAGGGCCGCGCGACGCCGTTGTTCTGTGGTATTAACCAGTAAGTAGAACCAGAAATAGAAGAGACAGATTCCCCGATCTGTTTCCTCGCTGGGGTACTCATCTTCGAGGTCAGGCGAGTGGATCCATTGGTATGCGAGGCTGGCAATTTCGGGAGCATTGACTTTAAGTCGATCATCCAAGTCCGCAATGGTACGGATGTCGAACGCCTTTATGGCGTCAATGAGGGTGCTTGCAAACGCCACGGAATCGGTAAGTTCGTTGCCGAAAGCTTGAGCAATGTACGAATCGAGAATCTGGCAGACAGGGCTTTTGTAGATGTAAGTGTTGAGGGTCGACATGTCTATTTCAAGATCGCGCAGCTCGTCACCTGATGCCTCACCGACTGCCTCCTCGTACTCCTCTAACTCGTCACGAAGTGCCTTGAACTCATCGTCTGCTAACTCCAGTAGTCCCGCCAGTCGCGAGAACCTACGACGGATCTGCCTCGGTACGGCGGCCCGAGTCTTGTATCCAAGATCATGTTCGATCTCTGCCCATGCGTGTTGGAGGATCGACCTAATCTGTATCTCGAACTGCTGACCCGCGAATTTGCTGTACTCGCGCATTTCACTGCGGCCCTTGCTCAGAGAAAGCACGTAGTGCAGAGACGCGTATCCAAACCTGTCTGGATCCTGTATCGCCCTCTTGTCGACTGAGTTTTGTTCGTCAACTTCAAACTCGGTGGTCAAAATCTCGGCTATCCGGTCGACATCATCGCTAAAGTACGTGATGATGCGAAGCCCCAAAAGATCCTTCAAGTCGCTCGGCTGCTTGTATCGATCAGGCTTGCTAAAAACCTTTTTTGTGGCGCTCTGCTTGGTCTTTACTCGATAATTGATGCTGTGATAGCTGATCCCGTCAGGTGCGAGGACTCGCTCGATGACGTCGCAGAGAAGGCGTCCGTACTGTTCAAGGTCGGACGCGATCACCTCGAAAGTTCGGCTTCGCGGCTCCTGGTGTGGTGTCCCTACCATCTGGTCAACCTATCTTTTCGGCGCGTTCTTTGAAAGAACCGAACTGCAGCGGTACATGGCTGATTTTGCGCCGCTAAACGGCCCGCTGCTGCGACAAAGGCGATGGTGCGGCGGCCGCAAGGTGCCTGCTGAGGGCGGTCCCGGCATCTTCGATCGAGCGCTGACCCGGGTGTAAGTATCTTTGTGTAGTGGTCAACGAACCGTGACCAGCAATCTTTCGCAGCACGTGGACGGGAACGCCGGCGTCGGCCAGCCACGTCAAGCCGGTATGCCGCAGGTCGTGTCGGCGTAGGTGCTCGTATCCCAGCACGCTGACCACCTCATCCCAATGCGTGGCGTCGCGCAGCACCGCGGTGCTGATCCGGCCACCCCGTGGGCCGGTGAACAGCCGGGCGTCCGGGTCGGCGGCCGAGTCGAGCCGTTCGATCACCATCGGGCGGAGTTCTTCGATGACCGGCACCTTGCGGGCGCGCTTGCCCTTGGTGCCCTTGTCGATCAGGCCGCCGGGTCCCGGTGTGGTCTGCCTTCGCACAGTCCACGTCCACGTTGCCCGGTCGATGTCACCGGCCCGGACGCCGGACACCTCGCCGATGCGGGCCGCGGTGCACGCGGCGAACGTGACGATGTGTCCCCATCCGGTGAAGTGGCCGTGCGACCGGGCGACGAGCGCGTCCGCGAGGGTGGTCAGTGCTTCCCAGCTCGGCAGGGCGAGCGAGCGTGGGTCGTCTAACTCGTCCTCGGCGCGCTGGTACTCGCGCTGCCAGCCGGTGACCCGCGCGACGTTGCGGTCCACCACCCCGTCGCGCACGGCCTGTTCCAGGACCCTGACCAGGATGGCAAGCGTGTTCTTGACCGTTGAGCGGCTGCACTCGTCCTCGATCCATGAGTATACGGCCCGGTCGACCACACCGTTGGTGATCATCCGCATGGGGATGTGGCCGAGGGTCGGCACGACGCGCAACCGCCAGCCGGCCAAGTACGGGTCGAGCGTCTTGCGCTCCAACCCGCGGGTGGCGAGCGGCATCACGTCGGTGCCGTACTCGGCGAGTCGCTGCGTGGCCGCGGCCGGGTTGAGCCCGCCGTTGGCCGCGCGGGTCATGCCGTCGATCCACTCCTGAGCGTCCTTGGGCGTGGCCGTCGAGTGCGACTTGGATCGCCGGTCGCCGGTCGCGGGGTCGGTCCAGCGCACGCGAGCCTTGTAGGGCTTGGGCCGCCCGGCGCGGTACTCCACGTCGGACTTGACTGAAACAGTGAGGGGCGGGTGCTGCGCTGTGTTGGTCACGCTGCCTCCGGGGTGACTCGACGGCTGGCCAGCCAGGCGCGCACGTCCTCGATCGAGTACATGATCACGCGCTCGGACAGGGCGATGAAGGGCGGACCTTGCAGCGGGCGGGCGGTTCGCCAGCGGCGCACGCTGGACGGATCCACGCGCAGCATCCGGGCCAGCTCCTCAGTAGTGATCAATTCGGTCTCGGCGGTGGTCGTGTCGATGCTGTCTACTGCCCTGAGTCGCACGGTGACGGCCTCCCGGAGCTGCGGTGCGGTGTTGGCGGGGGTGCGAGGGTCAATGTGGCTGCGGCCTTCTGCGCGGCCCGCTGAGAGCCACGCTGGGCCAATATCTCGGGCACCCTGGGGTGTTCTGATGCATGCGGCCAGGATCAGCCCGGATCCTTCGTGTTTCAGCCGAACTCTCATGATCAGCCGTCCTCTCGGCTTTCACTCTGGCTGTCACTGCCGTTTCCGCAGGGCAGCTGCGGTTGAGTGACGGCAGTGACAGGAGTGACAGCGGTGACACCGGGCACCCGGTACCGGCCGCCCGGCTCGGCGGCAAGCTGCCCATCGGCGAGCATGCGCGTGCAGTTCTGCCGCACGGTGTCCGCCTTGAGCCCGGTTCCTTCGGCGATGACCTTGGGCGTCGAGCCGGGCGCGTCGCGCAGGTAGCGCAGGATCGCGGCGCGGGTGTCGCTGAGTTGGTAGTCGCCGGCCGGGCCGTCGAGCATCCGCCACGCGCCCGCGGCGGGGTCGAAGGTCAGCGGGTACTCGTTCTCGTCGACGTCGCGGCCGGTCACGTGGAGCACGCCGTCACCTTGGTTGCGTGCCCGCTTGAGCACGAGGGTGGCGTCCGCGGCTCCGGCGAGCCCGTTGGTGCCGGACACCTCGGACAGGAAGTCCTCCGAGCCGGCCTTGCGCACGTGGTGGACAGCGACGACGGCGACGCCGTAGTCGTCGGCGATCTTCTTGGCACGGCCGACCGCGGCGTAGTCGGCGTCGTAGGCGGACGCGCCCGGCGCGGAGTTGCCGCGCAGCTTGGCGAACACGTCGATGATGACCAGCCGTGCCCGCAGGTGCCGGTCGAGCCACGCGGCGATGGCCTGATCCCCGCCCTGCGGCAGCGGCGGGCACTGGGTGGCCAGGGTGAGCCCGGCCGGGGCGGGCCTGTCGCCGAGCACCTTGCGCAGCCGGGTTTGCAGCCGCCGTGCGGTGTCTTCGAGGGCGAGGTAGAGCACCGGGCCGGCCTCTACGCCGATCGTCCCGAACGCGTTGTCGCCGCGGGCGACGTCCACGCCGAGCCCGAGCGACATCCACGACTTGCCGACCTTGGGCGGCCCGCACAGCAGCGTGAAGCCCTCGGCGATCACGCCGGGTACGGCCCACTTGGGCGGGGCGAACTCCATCGCCATGATGTCCGCGGCGGTCCACGAGGTGCGCAGCCGGGCGGGCTTGTCGACCGCGGACAGCACTGCCGCGGCGTCGTCTGGTCCGGCGATGCGCAGCGCGGGCCGCTCGGCCGGGGTTGGGGCGGTCATCACGCCACCTGCCGCGGCCGGCGGGCACCGGCGCGCAGCCCGGAAGCGATCGTGCGCTCGGTCTCCCGCGGTCGCAGCCCGAGCCGGGCGGCAGCGTCGGTCAGCACGGCGGTCACGGTGTCTTCGTCGACCGCGCCGCCCGCGGCGAGCTGGCCGAGGGTCTGCGCGGCCATGAACAGCGCGTGGTTCCGGCCGCCCTCGGCCGCTTCGGCGAGCTTGGTCAGGGTGCCCTCGATCGCGGCCCGCACGTACGCGCCGCGGCGGTCCGCGGGCAGCTCGATGACGACCGGCGGCCCTTCCGGGCGTAGCGGTGCGGGCCGTAGCCGCTCGCCGAGCCAGCCGGGCAGCCCGGCCGTGTGCGCGTCCTGCCGGACCGTGTACGCCCGGCCGGCGACGATCGAGCCCGCGGCGACGACGTAGCCGCCATGCGCCCGGGTGTCGATCAGCCAGCCGAGCGCGCCCGCGGTGTTGCGCAGCTCCGGGCCGTCCGGGTGGCGGAAGTACAGGTGCAGCCCGCCGCGCCCGGTCGCGACCGCGTACGTCCCGTCGGGCACCGGGTGGCCGAGGTCGCCGCACAGGTCGGTGAACACGCCCCACCCGTGCATGTAGCCCTCGGCTCCCGCGGGCGCGGCCTGCCCGGTCTTGCGGGCGTCGAAGTCGGCCACCACGAGGCAGGACGGCCCGCACGCGATGCCGACGTTGTACGGCCCGGCTGTCCAGCAGCGGCGGATCCGGTCAGGGTCGGTGGTGGCGCGTTGCTCCCACCGGTCGATCGCGGGCCGCTTGTCGTCGGGCCGTAGCGGGAAGACGTGCCAGCCGCGGGCCGCGGCCGACAGCGCGGCGGTCAGGAAGTCATTGCTGTGCATGAGGATCCGCTCCCTCGTGTCGCTTGTGGATGGTGCTAGACGGGCTTCCGCGCAGACCTTGTGGCAGGGCCGCTCGTTCTCGTCGCGCAGGATCGACGGGCGCCCGCAGATCCGGCAGGGCAGCGCCGGGCCGGTGCTGTGGGTGCGCCAGTCCAGCCACCCCGCGTCGCTGGTCATCGTTCGTGGCAGGTCAGGCACTCGCCGAACGAGCGCGGGATGTAGTAGGGCCGCACCTGTCCGCAGGTCGGGCACGTCCGGCGGGCGCGCAGCGCGGCCCGCACCGCGACAAGCTGGGCCGCGGTCGCGGTGCGCTTCGGCCGGGCCAGATCCAGCCGGTACAGGTACGCCGCGCGGGTGCCGCCGACGCCGCGCCACAGGATCTGCGCGGCGACCGGCTGGCCACCCGGCCGCAGCCCGCGGGCGCGAAGCTGCCGCCGGGTGGCGTAGCCCGCGGGCGCGCCGTGCCACCAGTAGGTGGGCAGCCCGCCGTGCTGGTCGCCCTCGGGATCCCAGTACGCGGACCGGATCCGGCCCATCAGGCGGCCCTGCCGAGCGAACCCGCGGGCACGGCCGCCGCGGCGAGCAACTGGGTGCCGATGTGCTGCGCGTAGACCGGCGGGATGCACTCGCGCAGCCCGTCGCGGTTCATCCACGGGGTGCGCAGGTCGGCTCGCACGTACGGCACGTTGGAGAAGTTGCCGACCGCGTGATACCAGTCGCCGGGCCGGATCGGGCGGCCCATCTTGACCGTGGCCGCGGTGTGCGCCGGGTGCGCCGGCACGGACAGCGGAAGGTTGGACTCGAACAGCCGGTGCCGGTAGGTGTGCAGACCGGGGAACATGGCTCCGCACAACAGGACCGGCTCGATCAGCGGGTCATCGTCCGGGCCGTCGGGCACGACGTTCTCGATCACCCACGGCAGCCCGGTCGCGGCCAGCAGCTCCCGCGTCGGGGCGATCAGGGCGGGGTGCTCGCGCTGCTGGATCTTCTGCGCGCGGGTCTTGCGCTGGCACGGCGGGGAGGCGTGTATCGCGGCGAACGCGCCGATCGCGCCCGTGCGGATCAGGGTCCGCAGGTAGGCCAGGGCGTCGGCCTGCACGAAACGGAACGGGTAGCGCGGCTGCGGCGCGAGGTCCACGCCGATGACCTCGAACCCGGCCGCGGCGTAACCGGCACCCGCGCCGCCCTGGCAGCAGTACAGATCGAGCAGCAGCGGGCGCATCAGGCGGCCCTCCGCCCGATCGCGGGCCGCTCTCCGCGGCCGGGCAGCACCCGCGGGCGCACGATCACCGCGTCCAGCAGCTCGCCGAGCAACCGCAGCAGCGTGGCGAGCTGCCCGTGGGCGGTGTTTTCGTTGCGGTGCAACGGGATCCGGATGACCACCTCGGCGTACTCGACGTCGGCGGCGCGGGTGCGGGTCATGACGGCCCGGCCGCTCCCGCGGGCCGTGACGACCGGCCGGCCGCGGTGCTGGTCGACGCCGCACGTGTGGTCCTGGGCGCACCACGGGGTGTGCGGGGTGGCGGTCCGGGTGAGCCGGGCCATCGTGCGGGCGCTCATCGGTTGCCCGCCTTCTGCTCGGAGCGCAGGTGCTCCCAGATGCGGCGGCCGACGCGGACGCGCTTGCCGGTGCCCTCGCAGCGCGGGCACTCGCGGAAGACCTTGCGGTTGAAGCGGGAGTAGATCCGGCCGCTCTCGCACCGGTGCCGGCGGCAGCGGCCGAACGGGAAGATCGCGCAGTTGATGATGTAGAACGCTGAGTAACCGAGGATCGCGAGGCTAGCTAGCGCAACCGCGGTGGTCATCGAGGTGCCTCCTGAGCAGGTTTGAGGGTGTGAGCAGCCAACGCCGCTAGGGGCTAGGGCGCTGATCAGGGATTCTTTTGGTCGCTAGCGGAGCCGCTAGGTCTAGCGGGGGTGGCCGCTAGACCTAGCGGCGAATCACGGGCTACTTGGTCTTGCCGTTCCCGGTGCCGCGGTCACGCTTCGTGATGGCGGTGAGGACGTCGGCGCGGTGGAAGCCCTTGCGGTTGCCGGACTCGCCGGTGTCGGTGTCCTCGCCCCAGCACTGCTTCGTGGCCAGGCCGTGGACCTTGAGGGCCTCGCGGAGTTGGTCGGCGGTGAAGCCGGCGTAGACGTCCGGGCGCAGCGCGGCCAGCCGCTTGACGATCACGGTGGACCACAGCTTCGGCTCGGCCTCGGCCATCACCGCGGCGACGTCCTCGAGCACCGTGTCCCGCCGGACCGCGGTCGTGTCGAGCACGACCCCGGCGGCGTGGCCGGTGATGTTGCCGTAGCGCTCCCGCGCGGCGCGGGCGCGGGTGACGATCGCCTCGGCGGTCGGGCCGTCGATGTTGAACGTCTTGACGATGACCGGCTCGTCGCCCTCGCCGGCCAGGTAGCCGATGCCCTTGTCCCGGCGGGAGAACATCGTCGCCCGGATGCCGTTGCGGTACATCGAGGTGCCGAGCACCATGTCGTTCTCGGTCTGGCCCATGACCTTGAGGCAGAACCGCAGCACCGCGTTGGCGGAGATGCCGGTCGGCAGGCTTTTGGCGTCCGGGCGCTGGGTGGCCAGAAGCAGGAAGATCGCGACGGCCGGGCCGCGGCGGATCAGGTCCTCGCAGATCTCCTCGATCTCGGCGCCGTATTTCGGGTGCTCGAAGCCGCGCTGGCACTCGTCGATGGCGATGGCGATCGGGTGGAGCTTGAGCTTGCGGTTGGACGCCAGCTCGTCGGTGACCTTGTTCTCCGGGCACAGGTCCCGCGGCAGGTCCCGGATCACCTTGGTGCGGCGGCGCATCTCGGCGTGGACCTCGCGCAGCGCGGTCACCAGGTACTCGATGTCTTCCTCGTCGTCGCCGGCCCGGTAGGCGTGGCTGACCGGCTCCAGCGGGGACAGGTCGCCGGTACCCTTGAGGTCGAACGCCAGGATCGCGGCGCGCACGTCGAGGCAGGCCAGCAGCAGCGCCAGCCGCAGCGCGAACGTCTTGCCGAACCGCGGCAGCGCACCGATGATCATCGAGGCGTACATCAGGGTGATGGTGACCAGCGCGCCGCGGGGGTCGGTGCCGAACGGCGCGGCCTTGAACAGGTTCACCGTTCCGGACTTGAGCAGCGGGAACGGCTTCTGCTTCGCCCGGCTCATGTCCTTGTCCGCGACGAACAGGATCAACCGGCCGGGGTGCACCTCGGCGTTGGCCTCGGGCCAGACGCACCCGAGCGGGCGGGTCAGCGCGGCGGCCAATTCCTCGCGCTTCTCGACCACGCTGGACGCGGTGACGCCGCGGGGAAGCTCTACCTCGGCGCGCCAGCCGACGCCGTTCTCCCGAGCGATCGGCGCGGGGAACCAGCGCTTGCCGTTGTCGCCGCGGCGGATCGCGTCGTTGATGCCCTTGATGCCCAGCACCGACAGCGCGGTGAACACCTCGGCCGAGGTCAGCGGCGCGGCGTCATTGCGCACGACCGCGGTGTCCAACAGCGGCTTGTCCGCCGGGGCACCGACCACGCCGAACACGGTCAGCAGCACACCCAACACCGCGTAGGACGTCCACTGCGGGGCGACGAACGCCAGCAGCGCCGCAGCGATCAGGATCGCCGGCACGACGAACACCAGCGTGACCAGCGCCCGCCACCGGACCCGCCGGTCCCGCTTGGAGCTGAGCCGGTCGTACATCTTGGCCTCGTCGGGCTTGTCGATCGCGGCCCGCACGACGGCCTGACGCACCGGCTCACCTTCCAGGTCCCACAGCCAGCGGTTGTAGCCGCCGCAGACCCGCGAGAAACCGCGGGGCGTGCGCAGCGCGAGCTTGGCCGCGTACTTCGGCGTGCGCAGCCCGTGATAGGCGATCGAGTGCAGCCCGAACCCGGTCGCCCACGCCAGGTTCCCGCCGAACTCCGCTCCCGACTTGAGCCACGCGGGCACGATCGGGACGCGGGTGGCGTCGCGGAACCCGGCGATGGTGAATCGCGGGCGGCGCTGCGCGGCGATCGAGTCCACCAGCACGGGGCCGCCGTCGCGGTCCTCGTCGTCGTCGAGGTCATCGCCGGCAAGGTCGGCCGGGGTGGCGTTGCCGCGGCGGGCGCGGGCCTCGTCGAGGTCTACGACCTCCGAGACGTCGGCCTCGGCCGCGGTCCAGTCGAAGTTTTCGGGGGTCGGGTTGGGGGTGGTCATGGTGTCTGTCCTCCGGTCTCAGGCGGCGATCACGAGGGCGGCGACGAACAGGAACAGGTAGTGGAAGGACTGATCGAGGGCGTACGAGCCGGTGCCGAGCGAGGGGTTGTCGTCGCGGCCGGCCCGCGGGATGCCGAGGGCGTAGAAGCGGCCCGCACCGGTCAGGTCGGCCAGTCGCCGCAGCGGGGTGCGCCGGTCGGCGATGTAGTGCGTGACCGCGGAGACGGCCAGTCCGGCGACGACCTTGCCGGGGCTGAGCGGCAGCCCGAGCGCCAGCGACAGCGCGGCGAGCGCGGCGAGCGCGGTCAGGGTGTAGGTGGTCACGTGGGCGGCGCAGGCGATGCGGCCGGGCCAGCCGGGGCGGCCCTTGCAGTCGGCCTGGTGCTGGGTCTGGATCCAGTGGTCGGCGACCTGGTGCGCGACGAATAGGGCGGCGAAGACGGCGGCGAACGTGGCGACGTGGGTGGTGGTGTCTGGCAACATCAGGGGTCTCTCCCGAGGTCCGTTGTGGCTGAGGGGTGGAG
>CAKUMG010000066.1 GCA_934667465.1 uncultured Actinoplanes sp.
GCCCGGAGGCGTCGGCGTTCAACCGGGCGAGATGGTGGTACGCGTGCCCGGCCGAGCCCAGCACCTCGTCGGACGCCTCGGGCAGGTCCGGTGCCGCCGCCCAGCACACCGGCCGCAGGTCGAGGTCCGCCGGCACCCGGGCGAGCAGCCCGTCGAGCACCTCTTGCTCCGCCTCGCCCGCCAGCGGAGGCGGCCCGCCCTGCCGTGACCGGAAGCCCAGGTCGATCGGGGGCGCCGCTTCCAGCAGGGCCCGCACGTACGCCGCCGCGGTGTACGAGGCGTACTCGTGCCAGAGGTCGTTCTTGCCGTGCAGTTCCCCGTAGTCGGCGACGCCCCGCACCATGAACCAGGTCCGATCGATCGCCGCGGTGCTCGCCGCGATCCCCGAGCCCTCCATCTCGATCGCCCGCATGTCGGGGTTGTCCGCGGCCAGCCTGTTCCGGAACTCCTCGTCGACGATCAGCACGTCGGCCGAGCCGATGACGCCGTGGTGCACTACGGGCACGCCGTCGTCCCCGCCGGGCGGCGCGGTCCGCGGCGGATGCTCCCGCGGGTGCCGGTGGACGTAGAGCACGTCCGTGGCGGGGTCGGGCCGGGGGACCGCCGCGGCGTTCACCGCACGGTCCGAGGCGAGCCACCGCGCCCAGCCGCCCTCCTCGACCTGCAGCTCACCCGCGGCCTGCAACAGCCAGTGGGACACCAGGCCCGCGCCCTGCCGCCCCCGCAGCCGTTTCGTGCCGTCCTCCTGCCGGATGCTCCCGTAGTTCACGATGCCGTCGACGGCCACCACGACGTCGCCGAGGCGCACGTGCTTGTCCGGCTCGTCGGGCCGCGGGATCCCGCCGGCGATCCCGGTCATGATGACCACCTGGATGTTCGGGAAGGACCGCAGCATGTTGGCGCAGCAGGTCGCGGCGAGCTGGGTGCCGTCGCGCGACATCCGCAGGTGCGCGAGATGATGCGGCTGCCCGGGCTCGCTGCTCGGCACGGTGCCGACCCGGTAGACGTTGCGGTCACCGAGGGCCCGGTATTTGCGGGCGCCGTCGAGCAGCGAGTTGACCGCCCGTGCCTCCTCCGCCAGCACGGTCAGGACGCCCACCGTGACTTCGTAAGGGTCGAGAGGATACGAGGAATTGGTCATCCGCCGCGTCCACGGCCGACAGAAGAATTGCTTCGTCCCGACACGCCCGCTCCGTCCCGTCGCGATCGATTGCAATAGCGATCAACTACAGGCCGGGCGGCACCGAGCCGCCCCGGAACGTCAGTATCACGCATCGAAATGCGCGCGTACAGGGAGCGATTGGTGCGTGAATTTCAGCCGGGAACAATGATCAGCCGGAAAGGCGTGCACCCACCCAGGCGGCCACTTCCGCCGGGGAACGGTCGCTGCGCAGCTCGCGGTGGACGGCGAGCACCACCTCGGGCCGGTCGAGCAGGGCCCGCGCGGCCTGCGGCGGAACGCCGGGATCGGCGCGCAGCGCCAGGCCCAGGCCGACCCAGGCGTCGACGGAGCCGGGATCGGTCGCGATCTGCTCGCCGAACCCGGCGGCGGCCTTGGCCGGCTCGCCGGCGAACAGGGCCAGGTCGGCGTCGCTCAGCGCGGCACCCCAGTCCTCGTCGCGGGCCTGCTCGTAGCGGGCCGGGGCCAGGATGCGGCGCCGGGCCAGTCCCAGCCGGGCGGCCGACCAGTGCCGCATCGCCGGGTCGGGCAGCACCTCGGACGGCCCGATCCCGTGGGGACCGCCGGCCCCGGACTCGCATGCTTCGACCAGCGCGGCCACCTCCGCCGGCCGGGGCCGGCAGTGCCGGATGCGCCACCCGGCCCGGTGCCCGTCGGCCACCAGGTCCGCCAGGCGCTTGGCTTCCGCGCCGATGTCGTCGGTGGGCCAGGCGGTTGCCTCGTGCAGCAGCCGCTCGGCGAAGAGCCGGCCCCGCTCGGTCAGGCCGCCGTCCCGCAGCGCCGTGCCCAGCGCCTCGACGGCCTGGGTGCGCGCGTAGGCGTACTCGAAGTCACCGATCGCTTCCCCGTCCTCGCGGCGCTGGGCGCGCCAGAACGCGGCGATGGCGAAGAATGCGTAGATTCCCTGCAGCAGGCCCCCGGCGGGCCGGGGGTCGTCGCGCCACGGCGCGTAGAGGCAGGGGCGCTGCGACCCGCCGGTCATCATGAACAGGTGCATCAAGCCGCCGAGCTTGATGTGGGTGAACTCGTGGGCCAGCGACACCGCGAGCGTCACCGCGTCCGGCGGCGGTGAGCACATGATCGCCCCGAAGGCGTCCCCGGTGGAGGCGCTGCGGGTGTCCCAGCCGTCGCCCACCGGCAGCGGCACCAGCGACGACACCCCGGCGGCCAGGGCCTCGGCCAGCGGCCGGTGCCGGCGGACGAGGATCTGCCAGGCGTCCCGGAGCAGGTCGTGCCAGCGCCGCACCTGTTCCGGCGTCAGCCGGACCGGCGGCACGGGGTCCGCGAGGTCGCGCACCGGGTCGAGGTCGTCGAGCCAGACCGTGAGCCGGGGCTCGTCCCCCACGGTCAGCCGCCGCTGCGCCCACCAGCCCGGCGCGTCGCCGCCGTCCGGGGGGACGGTGATCGTCTCGTCGCCGTGGCTCAGCCGGATCCGGCCGCCCTCGGTGCCGGCCCGCACGACGTCCCACGGCGCGCACCCGGCGAAGACGGCCATGCCGGCCCGCGGGAGCATGACGCGCCCGGATCGCGCCGGGAGCAGCGCGGAGTACGCCTGACCCGTGGCCGCGGCGGCCACGACGGCGACCGCGTGCAACTGCCCGAAGTCCTGGTGGGCCGGGGCTTCGCTGCGCGCCCCGCCCCGGTGCCGCCGCAGGGTGTAGCTCAGCCACGCCCCGACCTGGGGATGCATGAGCACCTCGGTCACCGCCGCCGGGTCCTGCCGCTCGGCCCGCTCGAGCGCCTCCCAGGCCTCGGTGATCGGGCTCAGCGGCCCGTGGGACGCCTCGCCGCTCTCGGCCGCCGCGTCGAGGAAGGCGCGCAGCATGACGAGCCGCCGGCTGTGCTCACCCGCGACGAGCCGCCGCACCACCTCGGGCGAGCCGCCACCGGCCGCCAGCTCGGCGAAGTGGTCCTCGGGCAGGGTCAACCGGCCCGGCGGGACGGCCGGCCTCTCCTCAATTGTGGTGGGAACCACTGGTTCGCAAGCTCCTCGGTCGAGGCCGGTCGAGGCCGTCGGGACGGGTCAGTCGGCGCGCCCGGGCGGACCGGCGCCGCCCAGGTTGGCGCGCGGACGCTCCACCTGAGCCAGCACGATCCGGACCGCTTCGGCCAGCTCCCGGCTCCGGTCGGTGCGCAGATCACTGAGGCTGTAGCCCGCCAGGTCGACCAGTTCGGTGTCGGTGGCGGCAGTGCGCTTCGGCGTGAACATGTATGGACTTCCAAGATCGATCAGCGGTATGGCGTCATGCATGAGGCAACTGGTCCCGCGTAAAGACTTACCCTCCGGGGTGGGCGCAGGTCCACCCCGGCCCACCCCCGCGGGACATTTCCTGCAAAGACAATCATCTAAGAATGCGGACCGAGTTTCGGCCGAAATGCGCCTCAACCCCTGCCGAACGCGCGCAGCGTGCCCAACTGCGGGCTTTCCCCGCGCGACACGCGACTCCCCCGGCGGATCCCACAAAGCAACCTGGGATGGACGAGATTCACTCTAAGGGATGACCATCGCCGACGGGGGCCGACCTCCGTGATCGCTGTTCCGACACCGATGACGGCAGTCAATGCATCCGAATGGGATCAGGAGGCGGCATAGTGGAGCACTTCCGCGACCAGCCGCCGCGTCGCCTCCCCGCGCAGCGAGTAGAAGACGTTCCGCCCCCGCCGCTCGCGCCGGATCAACCGGGCGTCGAGCAGGAAGCGCAGGTGATGCGCCACCGCCGTCGGGTCGGCGTCGATCACCGCGGTCAGCGACGCCGGGGTCAGCTCGCCCTGGTCACGCAGCAGGATCAAGATGTGCAACCGATGCTCGTACGCCATCCCGCGCAGCACCGCCACCGCACGCTCCAGGGTCGGCGTCACGTCGTCGGCGCTCATGAGCCGGCCACCGGAACCCGGCGGCCCGCCACGAGGCGCGGCACCCGGACGGCCACCACGGAGATCATGAGGATGGCCGTGGCGGCGAGCGTGATGCTCCCGCCCGCGGCCACGTTCCAGCGACTCGAGGCCCACAGCCCGGTCAGGCCCGACGCGATGCCGAAGGCCACGGCCAGCGCCGTGACCACGGGCAGCCGGGTCGACCACAGGCGCGCGGCCGCCGCCGGGGCGACGATGAGCGCCAGCGCGAGGATGGTGCCGACGGCCGGGACCACGGTCACGACCACGACCTCGATGGTGAGCAGCAGCACCAGATCCCAGGCGCCGGTCCGATAGCCGGCCGCCCGGGCACCCGTACGGTCGAATCCCGTGAACAGCAGCGGCCGCGCGCAGACCGTCAGGACCACCGCGACCAGCACCAGCACCGTCGCCGTGACGATCAGGTCCGTGGCCGACACCGTGAGGATCGAGCCGACCAGGAAGGACGAGAGGTCCCGGCTGAAGCCGCTCTGGGTGGCGACGAGCCCGGCGCCGAGCGCGAACCCGCCCGAGACCATGACGCCGGTGGCCGCCGCGGCGTTCTGACCGCGGGCCCGGCTCAGCGCCGCGACCCCGACGGCGACGACCGTGCCGGCGACGATGCCGCCGAGATAGATGTTGACGCCGATGATCGACGCGGCCACCACCCCGGGGAACGAGGCGTGGGTCAGCGCCAGCGTGAAGAACGACAGGCGGCGCAGCACCACCTGCACGCCGATCAGCCCGGCCAGCGCGCCGACCAGCACCACCTCCGCGGTGGCGCGGTGCAGGGCGTCATCCCACCAGTTCATGCGGGGATCCCTTCGCCGGGCCGGTCGCCGCCCGGCCGAGCCGTCGCTGCCGGATCAGGCCCACGGGCAGCAGCACCAGGTAGGCGGCCACGAGCAGCAGCACGACCGCGGAGGCCGAGGTCAGCGCGATGCCGTAGTCGATGGAGGCGGTCCAGCTCAGCAGCAGCCCGCCGTAGCCCGCGGCCAGGATCAACCCGGTGCCGAGCAGGGCCATCACGGGCAGCCTGGCGGTCACCATCCGCGCCGCGGCGGCGGGGACGACCAGCAGCGCGACGACCAGGATCGTGCCGACGGCCCGGACCGCGGCGACGACGACGAGCGCGACGATGACGTTGAGCCACAGGTCGAGCCACGCGATCCGGTAGCCCGCCGCGGCCGCGCCCGCCGGGTCGAACGTACGGAAGAGGAAGGCCCTTGATCCGATGAGCAGCAGCCCGAGGATGACGGCCGCCAGCACCGCCGTCTCGATCAGTTGCCGCGTCGTGACCGTGAGGATCCGCCCGAAGAGAAAGGCGGTCAGATCGGAGGTGTACGACGATCGGCGCGACACCAGCACGACGCCGATCGAGAACATCGCGGTGAGCACGACGGCCGTGGACGCGTCGTCTGAGAGGCTCCCGCCGCGGGTCAGCAGCGTCAGCACGACCGCCGTGACGATCGCGGCGACCAGCGCACCCACGACGAGGCCCTCGATGCCGCCCGCCACGAAGCCGATCACGACGCCGGGGAACACCGTGTGCGTCAGCGCGTCCGAGACGAACGACAGCCGGCGCAGGAACACGAACACGCTGACCGGGCCGCAGATCAGGGCCAGCAGGGCCAGCTCGGCAAGCGCCCGGGCCATGAACGGCGCCTGGAACGGCTCGATCACGGGTCGACCAGCACAGTCCGGCCGTCGGCCAGGTCGATGGTGTGCCCGCCGTACGCGGCTCGCAGGGTGTCCGCCGTCAGCGTCGTCTCCGGCGGGCCCGCCGCCCACTGCCGCCCGTTGATCAGGCACACCTGGTCGGCGAGGTCCCGCGCGATGCCCAGGTCGTGCGTGCTCAGCAGCAGCGCCGTCCCGGCCGCGCTGAGCTCGCGCAGCACGCCCAGGATGGCCTCCTGGCTGACCAGGTCGACGCCGTTGAACGGCTCGTCGAGCAGCAGCAGCCCGGGCTCGGAGGCGATCGCGCGGGCGAGCAGCACGCGCTGACGCTGGCCGCCGGAGAGCGTGCCGAAGTGGCTGCCGGCCCGGTCGGCCAGCCCGACCCGGTCGAGCGCCTCGCGGACGGCCCGCTTGTCGGCCGCGCGGGCGGGCCGCCACCAGCCGATCCGGCGGTAGCGGCCCATCATCACGACCTGTGCGGCGGTGATCGGGAAGTCGGTGTCGAGCGCGTCGGTCTGGGGCACGTAACCGATCCGGTCCCGCGCCTCGGCGGGTGCCCGGCCGAGCACGGCCGCGCTGCCCTCGAGCACCGGGACCAGCCCGAGCACCGACTTGATGAGCGTCGACTTGCCGGCGCCGTTCGGGCCGACCAGGGCGAGCCGCTGCCCCGCGGGCAGGGTGAGCTCGACCCCGGTCAGGACCGCCCTGCCGTGGTAGCCGACGCTGACCCCCGCGTAGCGGAGCGCGGCGTCGCCCACGGTCAGCCGGCCAGGGCGGCGGTGATGACCTGCGTGTTGTGCTGCTCGGCGCCCAGGTAGGTGCCCTGGGGCGTGCCGGTCTCGCCGAGGCTGTCGCTGTAGAGCGCGTTCTCGCCGCCGACCACCTGGACGCCGGCCTGCTGGGCGATGGCGTCGGCGGTCTTGGCGGGCAGCGAGGCCTCGGTGAAGATCGCCTTGGTGCCGGTCGCCTTGATCTTCGCGACCAGGTCGGTGAGCTGCTGGGCGGAGAGCTCGGCCGAGGTGCTGAGGCTGGGGATGACCGAGCCGACGTACTCGATGTCGTAGCGGTCCACGTAGTAGCCCAGCGCGTCGTGGTTGGTGACCAGCTTGCGCTGCGCCGCCGGGATCTTCGCCCACGCGGCCTCGTTGTCGGCGTCGAGCTTGTCGAGCTGCGCCGAGTAATCGGTGAGGTTCTTCGTGAACGTGGCGGCCTGCGCGGGCGCGGCGGTGGCGAGCGCCTTCTCGATGTTGGTCACCATCGTCTTGGCGTTGCGCGGGTCGTGCCAGATGTGCGGGTCGTGCTCCTCCGCGTGCTCGCCTTCCTCTTCGGCGTGCTCGCCCTCTTCCGCGGCGTGCTCCTCGCCCTCCTCGTGGGAGTGGCCGCCCTCGCGCAGCGTCACGCCCTGGCTGGAGTCGACGACGGTGCCGTTGAAGCCGGCGGACTCGATGGTGCGGTCCAGCCACTCCTCGAGGCCGACGCCGTTCTTGACGACGACCTTCGCGGTCGCGAGGGCCTGCATGTCGGCGGGGGTGGGCTCGTAGTCGTGCGGGTCGACGTTGGGCTTGATGATCTGCGTCACCGCCACCGCATCGCCGCCGATGGTGCGGACGAAATCGGCCACCTCGGGCGTGGTCGCCACCACGGCCAGCTTGTCCGCCGACCCGGCAGCCGCCGCGTCGCCGTCGCCACCGCCGCAGGCCGACAGGAAGACCGTTGCCGAAACGGCCATGACGGCCGCGAAAGTCCGCTTCACGATTACCACTCCCTAGCTGAGAGCCAAAACGGTAATCGTTTTCAAGAATTATCGTCTAATGGCGAGATGACGATATGTGCATGTCAAAGGCCTGCTCCCGTACGCGGTGAGCGCCGCGCGTGGCGACGATCACCCCGCGTCGGACCGCCTTCACCCGGCGCGCTGCTCTTCACCCGGCGCGCTGCTCTTCACTCGGCGCGCTGCTCTTCACCGGCGCACCGCCGCTAACGCCGCGTACCGGCCGCAGCGCCACACCACCCCGGCCTCCGCGAAGCCGGCATCCCGGGCCGCCGCCGCGTGCCACCCCGGACCGGCCACGAACTCCGCCGGCTGCCGGTCCCGGAAGACCTCGGCCCGCGCGCTCATCAGCCCCCGGCACTCGGGCACCTCGGCCAGCTCGCCCCACCACTGCGCCCACGCCAGCTCGGCCGCCGCCTCACCCGGCCCCGGCTCCAGGGCCCGCATCAGCCCCGGCACCTCGTCGTCCGGCATCAGGTCGGCCACCGCGAGCAGCCCGCCCGGCGCCACGGCCCGGTAGGCGGCCGCGTACATCGCCCGCGCCTGCTCCGGCGCCAGATAGTGCACCGTCATCACGGCGGTGACCAGGTCGAACCCGGCCCCGGTCCGGGCGTCCCAGTCGCGCGAGGCCAGGTCGGCGTCGACGACCGACACGGTCCCGGGCACGCCGGCCCGGGCGAGCGCCAGCAGCATCGGGTCCAGGTCCAGCAGCGTGACGGCCGCGCCGGGCCAGCGTCGTGCCATCCGCTCGGCGAACACGCCGGGCCCGCCGCCAAGATCGAGAACCCGCCGCGGGCTCCCCCCGGAGGCGGCCTCCGCCGCGGCGTGCACGGTCTGCTCGAGCGCGGTCGCGCCGGGCACGAACCCGGACATGACGGCTTCCCAGGTGCTCCGCCAGAGGGCGGTGCGCTCACGATCGAGAACTACGGTGGCCGGTGCCATGAGACCACACGATAACGGAAACCATTTCCGAATCGTGTAACGCACCGGTGAGTCGCGCGGCAACAAGCAGCCGGGCGCATTCACGGTCGCCGCGGCGCAGGTCACTCCCGCCGCCTGAGCGCCGTTCGGGATTCGGCGCCCCCGCCCGGCGCTTCCGAGCGGTCAGTTGTTCAGCCAGGCCAGGCGTTGAGGGTCGTTCTTGCATGCGCGCATGGTTTCCAGTCAGCGGCTGACAATTCACCAGGTGGTGGGGTCGTCGGGGTAGGGGGCGGGGACATAGCCGCTCAGGACGGTGAGGGCTTCCGGTTCGGTGAAGCCTTCGCCCCAGCCGTCGAGGAAGAGTTCGACCTGGCAGGGGGCGATGTGGGCCTGCAGCACGTCGGAGCCCTGGCGGCGCACCCGGTGAGGGCCTGCCTCAAGGGGGCCGTCGGGGCTGCCGGGGGCGGGCTGGGCGCGGACGGTCAGCCAGCGGCCGGCGGGGTCGCCGACGATTACGGCGGCTTCGGTGAAGGGCGGGGATGCGCCGGTCTGCAGAGTGATCGAGCATTGCTGCACGGACGCGGCCTTCGGCAGAGAAGTGAGGCTGAAGGGTACGGCGCAGCGCCGCGCGCCGTCGAAGCGGAGGCGGGCCGCGGCGGCGAGGGCGTCGGTGGTGGCGGGCGCGGAGATGTCCAGCTGGGCCCAGAGGCCGGGGGTGGGTTGCCAGCGGAGGAACTGGACCGGTGGGCCGCCGCCCGGGGCCGGGTCCGACCAGGCGGTGGCCGGGGTGCCGCCGAGGTCGGTGGCGGCCGGTGGGGTGGGCGTGCCGGCCGAGGCCAGGGTCTGCGGGAGCGCGTCCAGGGCGGCGGCGCTGCGGGTCAGGGCGAAGCGGGCCTGGCCGTCGGGGCTGCGCAGGGCCACGGTCTCGACGCCGCGGCCGGCGGCCCAGGTGGCCCGGTCGGCGCCGGGGAGCACGCCGTCGGCGGTGAAGTGGAGGGTGCCCGGGTCGGTTCCGACGAGGTCGGGGCGTTGCTGTGCGCCGGGGCGGTCCGGGGCGGCCGGGGGTTGGAGGGTGCCGGCCGGGCGGGTCATGCCCGGGATGACCGCCAGGGCCAGAAGGGCGACCGCGGCCAGGGAGGTACCGAGGGCGGCGCGGCGGCGCCTGCGAAGGCGGCGACCCCGGTGGCGGGCACGAATGACCAGGGGTTCCGGGTCGATCGGGGCGCCGGCGTGATCGCGGAGCACGGCGGCCAGGCGCCGGTCGAGGTCGGTGGGCATCAGTGCGCTCCCAGGGCTCGGGCGGCAGTCGGTTCCTGGCGGCCGCGGAGTGTGGTCAGAGCCCGCTTTGCGTGGGTCCGGACGGTGCCGGTGGAGCAGTGCATGATGTCGGCGATCGCGGCATCGTCGAGGTCCTCGTAGTAGCGGAGCACGATCACCGTGCGTTGCCGGGGCGGGAGCTCGGTGACCAGGCGCCACAGGGCGTCGCGCTCGGCAATCTCGGTGGCCTCGTCCGTCCTGCCGGG
This sequence comes from uncultured Actinoplanes sp., assembly GCA_934667465.1. Lineage (GTDB taxonomy): Bacteria > Actinomycetota > Actinomycetes > Mycobacteriales > Micromonosporaceae > Actinoplanes. Next base: position 9,965 of record CAKUMG010000066.1, read on the forward strand.
GCGGTCGGCGGGGGCCGGGACGGTGGTCTCGCGGTTGCTGAGGCGCCGCCACCAGGAGTGGTGAGCGTTGACGAGCATGCGGCGCACGTAGCGGTCGGGCTGGCCCATCCGGGCGATCCGAGGCCAGCGGGCGTAGGCGCGGGCGAGCACGTCCTGGGCGAGATCCTCGGCGCGGTGTTCGTCGCCGGTGAGCAGGCGGGCGAGCCTGATCAGCGCCGGGCCGCGCGTGTAGGCGTACTCCTCGAACGTCACGTCGTATTGAACGCTGTGGGTGCCGGGTCCCGTAGACAGGGCGGACGAAAACGGTGCAGAAAAGAGCGGCCGGGTTCCGCAGAACCCGGCCGCTTTTCAGGGGGTGCTCAGCGGTTGTTGTACGCCTCGACGATGTTCGAGGGGATGCGGCCGCGGTCCGACATTTCGTAGCCGTTCTGCGACGCCCAGTCGCGAATGGCCTGGTTCTGCTGGCGGTTGGTGCGGGTGGCCTGCGTCGCGGGGGCCGGTGCGCCGCGGCGGATGCCGGCGCGGCTGACGCGGGTGGCGACCTCGAGGTAGGGGTTCAGGGCCTCGCGGAGCTTGCCGATGTTCTCCTCGGACAGGTCGATGGTGTAGCCGACGCCGTCGAGGCCGAATTCCACGGTGCGATCGGCGGTGCTGCCATCGATGTCATCCGTCAGGACCGTGATGATCTGCCGTGCCACGTTGTCTCACTCCCGGTACATCGAATGGCTTATTCGCCGCAGACGATACCTGCCCCGGGATTGGGTGTTAACGGTGGCTGAACCGTCCTTTTCGGACGGCTGCCGGATAGCGAGGAAATGCGTCAGGCGATGCCGTTCGCCGGTAGGCCGCATGCCCGCTGCGCGTCCCGGGCGTGCGTATTCACCGAGTTCACCACCTCGAAGAAGTGGGTCAGGGCCGCGGTGCCCAGCTGCTGGTCGGCGAGGTCGGTGCTGATCGTGGCCAGCTCGTCCACGTCGTCGGCGAGGCCGGTCACGGCGCTTCTCAGGGTGCGGTCGAAAAGCAACATCCTGCTGTACGTGCGCATGCGATCGGCGGTGTCGTGCATCGTCGCGACGGCCTCGGTGGTGCTGCGGCCGGTGGACCTGGCGCCGTTGTCCGGCCGGGTTCCCGTGGTCTCCATCGCCTCGCAGACCGTGTGCTTCGCGTAGGCGTTGACCGCTGCCGCGCCGCCGCCCAGCACGAGCAGCATGGCGAGCACGGCGAGTCCCGCGATCAGGGGTCCGCGGGAGCGGCCGGACCGTCCCGGGACGTGCGGTGGCTGAGTCCCGTACGGCAGAGGGGTGGGAAATGGGGGTGGCGGATAGCCCGCCTGTGGATAACCCGGTGGAAAGCCGCCGGCCTGTGGATAGCCCTGGGGATAATGCGGCGGGCCCACGGGCGGTCCGCCGTACGGTCCGGGTGGCGGGTATTGCGGCGGATAGCTCATGGCTGCCTTCTCCGTGGCGCGGCGTCAGGGGCTGTTCTCGGCGAAGGCCAGGTTGAGCACCGCATGCGCCACCCAGATCGCCTGTTCCTTGTTGTCGTAGGGGCCCACGCGCAGTTCCACGGCCTTGTCGCCGAAGAGCGCCCGGACGGGCCAGCTGTTCGGGTGGCGCCCGTCCTCGCGGCTGTGGTTGACGATCACCTGCGAGGCGCCCCGGACGTTCACCACGGACCAGCGCTCGTCGCCGGTGGGCCAGGCCCGGAACCAGCCGGGCGCGATGGCCACGGCCTCCTTGCCCGCCTCGGCCAGGGCCCAGGCGAGCTCGTCCGGCATGATCGCCGGCTGCGTCTGTGTCATTCCGCGCACCCCGTTCTCGACGCCAGAATGTCAGGATAGGGCGATTTGGTGCGGTACGAACGGCAGACCGGCCCCTTGGTTCGGACTGGCGCGCGGCGGCGGGGTCCGACAACAGAATCAAGTAGTCTTCACCTATGTCTTGGAAGGCGAGCGCCCGGCACGGTGTCCGCGAGGCTCCCGCCGGCCTCGCGCTCCTGCAGGAGCTGCTGAACACCAGGGCCACGATGACGTACGCGCCGGATCTGCTCGCCTCGGCGGACGACGCCCAGCGCTGGCTGAGCGACGCGCTGGCCTTGTGGTCCCGGGTCGCCGAGCTGCCCGCGCCCGTGCTGCTGCTCTCCTCGGCCGACCTGCGCTCGTTGCGCCGGCTCCGCACCACGTTCGAGGGCGTCGTGCTGGCGGCCGGCCGCGACACCGGGCAGGCCGGCGCCCTGCCCCCGGCCGACGTACCGGTCACCCTCGTGCCGGACGCCGGCGGCTGGGTCCGCATCGTCCCGGCCGGGCGCGGCACCCGCTGGCTCGCGTCCGCGTTGTGGTCCGAGACGCTCATGGCCCAGCAGGCCGGGCTCTGGCCCCGGCTCAAGCTGTGCCACAACGGCGAGTGCCGGGCGGCGTTCTTCGACACGTCCCGCAACAACAGCGGTGTCTGGCACGACGTCACGACCTGCGGCAACACGGCCAACCTGCGGGCCTTCCGGGAGCGCCGGCGGCTCCTCGGTGGCACCGGTGGGCAGGATCACGCCTGAACACGCCGGAAATGCGGGCGCCCGGCCCGGAACCATCGCGGCGTCGCGCGCGACTATAGAGAACATGGCGTGTGAGCAGTGGCGCGAGATGCTGTCCGCCCAGCTGGACGGGGAGGATGACCCGGCCGACCGGGGGCGGGTCGACTCGCACCTGGCCGGGTGTGCCGGGTGCCGGGAGTGGCTCGACCGTGCCGCGACGGTCAACCGGCTGACCCGGACCGGGTTGGTCGCGGACGTCCCCGACCTGAGCGGCGCGATCATGGCGGCGCTCGGGCAGCCGGCCGCCCCGTTCGCCGACGACGGCGAAGCACCCGGACGCGGGGTGCGCCCGGACGGGGTGCGCCTGCGCGGGGCGCGCCTGCGTGACCGGCTGCGGGTGCGGAGCCCGCGGCTGACGGCCGTACTCTATGTCGCCCTGGCCGTGGTCGGCGCGGTCCAGCTCATCCTCGGGCTCGCCCAGGTCGGCGGCGCGGCGAGCAGCCTGCACGTGCACACCGGGCTGGACGCCTCCCCGGGGCACCTCTGGCACGAGTCGGCGGCGTGGAACGTCGCCGTCGGCGCCGGATATCTCTTCATCGCGTTGTGCCGGAGCCGGCCGACCGGGCTGGTCCCCATGCTGACGGCCTTCGTGGGGATGCTCCTGCTGCTGTCGGTCAACGATCTCTCGGCCGCGCGCGTCGATGCCACCCGGCTCGTCAGCCACGGCTTCGTGCTGCTCGGCTATCTGCTGGTCGTGGCGCTCTCGCGGGTGCCCGGCGGCTTCGCCCAGCCGCCCGGTGACCGGGCGACGCCGGGGCTTCGCTGGCACCTGGTGGAGGAGGGGGCGCCG
>CAKUMG010000067.1 GCA_934667465.1 uncultured Actinoplanes sp.
CTGCAGCCCGATCATGGGACGAGATCATGACACCTCCCCACCAGCCCTCCGCCACGCCCCGCTGACGTGCACCCTGATCACCCTGAGGCGCTGGCACGTCCGACGGCGGCTGCCAGGGGGCGGCGGTCGCTGGTACTCTTTGCATCACGGCCCAGTAGCTCAGGGGATAGAGCACCGCTCTCCTAAAGCGGGTGTCGCGCGTTCGATTCGCGCCTGGGCCACTCCCTTGAAGGCGCCGCTTCTGGTGTCCCGTCGGGCCCCCGCGGTCGGCGCCTGTCCGGCGCCCTCCCGCCGGTCCGCGTCGCGCGGCGGCACTTCGACACCGTTGGCGATCACCAGCACGCGACCGCTGGGTGCCCCCGGTGCTCGACGCACGGATCGCCGACACCGAATACACCGCGCTCGCCGGCACCAGGTGACCGGCCGGTTGATCGTGCGCCGCATCCGCCAGGAAGAAATACTGCCCGCCTGCCGGCGATCAGGTCGGTGTTGATCTGCTCGATGACAGCGGGGAAACGGTGTCTAGCAGCTCCCCCGCCAGCCGTTCCGCTCCTTGCCCACGCCGACGGAGGGCTGGAGACGTACGAACGATTGACCAACCCGAAGACATTGACGCCCATGAGATCTGGACAGCGATTGTAAAAGACTTTCATAATTGCTCGACCCTCAGTCCCCCCAACGGAGGAGTTCGATGCGCCGCCCCCGATCCCTTTTCCTGGCCGCGACGGTGGCAGTCGTCGCCGCCGGCATCTCCCTGCTCGGCATCAGCCCCGCCGCAGCCGCCGCCACCACCGCGACCTTCGCCAAGGTGTCCGACTGGGGCACCGGCTGGCAGGGCGAGTACACCATCACCAACGGCGGCTCGTCCGCCCTCACCTCGTGGAACGAACGGTTCGACCTGCCGGCCGGCACCGGCGTCGGGTCTTACTGGGACGCGACGCTGACGAGCTCGGGCCAGCGGTTCACCTTCACCAACCGCACTTACAACGGCACGATCGCGCCAGGAGCGTCGGTGAAGTTCGGCTTCATGGGCACCGGGCCGGGTAGCCCGACCGGTTGTCAGCTCAACGGCGTCTCGTGCGGTGGTACGACGACTCCGACCACACCACCGCCCACCACCCCGCCGCCGGCCGCCGGCACACCGGTCGCCCGCAACGGCCAGTTGAAGGTCTGCGGCCGGCAGCTCTGCAACGCGCGGGGCAAGGCGGTCCAGCTGCGCGGCATGAGCACCCATGGCCTGCAGTGGTATGCGAACTGCGTCAACGACGCCTCGCTGAACGTGCTGGCCGACGAGTGGAAAGCCGACGTCCTGCGCATCTCGATGTACATCCAGGAGGGCGGTTACGAAACCGACCCGGCCGGGTTCACCGCGAAGGTGCACGACTACATCGAGAAGGCCAGCGCCCGCGGAATGTACGCGATCGTCGATTGGCACATGCTGTCGCCCGGTGACCCGAACTTCAACCTGGCGCGCGCCAAGACGTTCTTCAACGAGATCGCCGCGCGGCACAAGAACAAGACCAACATCCTGTACGAGATCGCGAACGAGCCGAGTGACGTGCACTGGTCGTCCATCAAGTCCTACGCCGACCAGGTGATCCCGGTCATCCGCGCGCAGGACGCGGACGGCGTGGTGCTGGTCGGCACCGAGGACTGGTCGTCGTTGGGCGCCTCGGGTGACGGGCAGGGCGTCGCGCGCATCCTGGCCAACCCGGTCAACGCGGGCAACATCATGTACACGTTCCACTTCTATGCGGCCTCGCACGACGACTACTACCTGAACACGTTCCGCGACGCGATCGCGAAGCTGCCGATGTTCGTCACCGAGTTCGGCATCCAGCAGGCATCGGGCGACGGCGGCAACAACTTCGCCATGGCGCAGCGCTATCTCGACCTGATGGCCCGGAACAAGGTCAGCTGGGTCAACTGGAACTTCTCCGACGACATGCGTACCGGAGCGGTCTTCACCCAGGGCACCTGCGCTGCCGGGGCGTACTCCGGAACCGGTCGCCTCAAGGAGGCGGGCGCCTGGATCCGCGACCGGATCCGCACCGCCGACGATTTCTGATCTGCGCCGGACCAGCGGCCCGGCCGTTCCCGCACGGGGGCGGCCGGGCCGTCGGCCTATGGTGACGGGTGCAGGCGCTACGTGCGGTGAGGGGGAGCGTTACCGGATTCAGCTGTGGCCGGCGTGCTCGTCGAGGCCCAGGGCGCGGAGCGTGCCCTGGCGCGCCTGGGCCGCGAATCCGGGTGCCGCCGGGTGCAGCTCGTCATGGGCTGCCCAGACCGCCGTCCGGTCGCCGCTGACCGGGGCCGCCCCGGCCGGCGACGCCGCGGACGCCGGCGTCGTCCTGCCCGTGCCGCCGTCACCGCGGAAGAGTGCGGCGCACATAGGAGCGCCGCTGCGAATTCCACGGGGGAAGAACTCGCAACGGCGTCTTGGAAAGAGTATCGACCGCGTCGGGGGTTTGTCCATCGATACAGTCGATCATTGCTGGGTACCCGGTCCGGTAGGGGTGGGTGGCCGGTCGGATGAGCCCGCTACCAGGACGAATGCGCGCTCTCCGGCCTTGAGCCGAGAGGTTTCGAGGGGGTTTCTCGGCTCGGCGGGGCGGGCTGGGGCGAGGGCGAAGCCGGGTCGATTGGCGCGGCGGTGGACCAGAAGACGCGGACCCTGCGAAACCGGGCCGGGGGGCGGTTACTCGGGGACGCCTACGGGTGGGGCGTCGGCGCTGCGGGCCAGGAGCTTCTTGCGCTGCTTGGCGGGGAGGCGGTCGACGTAGAGCAGGCCGTCGAGGTGGTCGGTCTCGTGCTGGAGGCAGCGGGCCAGCATGCCGGTGCCGTCGATGCGGACGGGGTCGCCGTGCATGTCGACGCCGGTGACGTACGCGGTGGCGGGGCGGCCGATCTCGGCGTCGACGCCCGGGACGGACAGGCAGCCCTCGTCGTCCACGTCCAGGCCGCGGCCCTCGGGGAGGTGCAGGACCGGGTTGACGATGTGCGCGACGACGTGGGTGCCGGTGTCGTCGGGGCAGTCGACCACGAAGATGCGCGCGTCGACGCCGATCTGGTTGGCGGCGAGCCCGACGCCGTCGGCCGCTTCCATACTGGCGAACATGTCCGCGACCAGTTGCTGCAGTGCCTCGTCGAAGACGGTCACTTCGGCGCATCGGCGGTGGAGCACGGGGTTGCCGTAACGCGTGATCGGTCGTGGTGTTCCTGCCCGGGTCTGCACGCCTCCAGTCTAGGTTTTCGTCCGGCCGGCGATCAGCCCGGCGGGTGACCCCCGGGCCGATCAACCCAACCTGGAAAAGCCCGTCAGGCGGGTGGGGTGTCGTCGTCGCGGCCGGAGGCGCGGCGGGCTGCCCGGCCCGCCGCTCCCGCCGCGGTCCCGACCCAGTTGCCGACCTTGCCCGCCTGGGTGCCCGCCCAGTCGCCGAGGTCGGCCGCTCCCCCGCCGACCCGGCGGGCGAGGGTGACCAGCGGGTCCTGCGACGTCCGGAACGTCTCGCTGTAGTGCGCCGCCGCGGCCTTCACGTCGGCCGTGACCGAGGCGTCGCCATCGGTGTCCCGGCGGTCGTAGTCGCCGCCGAGCACGCGCGCGTAGTCGCCCGAGTCGATCCAGCGCTGCAGCTCGGCCGCCCGGGCGACCGGGACGGGAACACCGCTCCAGGCCGTCATGCCGATCTTGTGGATGCTGTCGCGCAGGTCGCCGCCGCCCTGGTACTCGGCGGCCTGCTCGAGGAAGGCGGCCGTGTCGATCTGGGAGAGGTCGCCGCCGCCGGCCAGCTTCATCAGCAGGCGGAGCGAGGCGCCCGGGTCCTGGCCCGCGAGCAGGCCGACGCGGTCGGCGGAGAGCTCGGCCTTGCGCCACCACTCGTACATGGCGGCGATGATGGCGCGCAGCGCGATGGCGCCGACCGGGACCCAGCTGATCTGGGTCGCCCAGCGGGTCAGCAGCATCAGGATCGTCTGGTAGACGGCATGCCCGCTGCGCACGTGCCCGATCTCGCGGCCCAGCAGGGTGAGCAGCTCGTCGTCGTCGAGCTTGTCGACGGCGGCGGTCGAGATGACGACGAACGGGTGGTCCATGCCGATCGCGCGGCCGTGGATCACCGGGTCCTGGGTGACGAACAGGCCGGGCAGCTCGGCCACGTCGAGGGTGGTCGCGGCCTCGGTGAAGAGCCGGTGCACCCGCGGGTACTGGCGGTGGTCGACACGGATCGCGCCCGCCAGGTACTGCAGGCGGAAGCCGCGCTCGTTCCACATGCCGAAGAAGCCCTTGACCACGTCGTCGAAGCCGCGCAGCTCGCGCAGTGCGGTCAGGGCCCCGCGGTCGGCCGGGTGTTCCCAGGCGCGGGAGCTGATGCCGGTCAGCGGCACCCGCCGCCGGGCGGGCTGGTTCTCGTCGTCGGTGGTCATCGAGGTTCCTCCGGAGGCCGGGGTCGGGACGGATCACGAGCGGATTCCAGCCTGACCGCCACGCCGACACCCGCACATCGGCTCCGGGCGGGAACTCCCCGCGCCCCACTGCGACTTTCGGCCGACCCCACCCCCGGCAGTCACCAGCGCTCATACCGGTCCGGTATCGGCCGGACACAAGAGGACTTGGACGCAGGGCAGGCGCATGCCGCACGGTCGGTACCGATCACACCACAGAGAAGGAGCCCCATGCGTGTGTCCGTTCACCACCTGCCCACCGGCACGTACGAGACCCCCGCGGCGCTCGCCGTCCAGGGCGGCTCATGGCGGGACAAGCGCTCGTTCGCCGCGTCCGCGGTCCTGGTCCGGCACCCGGCCGGCGACCTGCTGATCGATGCCGGTTTCGGCGCCGGTCTCGACCTGCACCTCGCGATGCTCCCCCGCTACCGGCGCTCGCCGCACACCAGGGGCCGGACGGCCGCCGAGCAGCTCGACGCGGCAGGCTACGACCGCAGCCGGCTGCTCGGCGTGGTCCTGACGCACACCCACTGGGATCACGTGAGCGGCCTCGACGCCCTCGACGGCACGCCGATCTGGATGAATGACGCCGAGCAGAAGTACGCGGCACGCGAGCAGGTCTTCCAGCACGTGTCACAGGGTCGGACAATCCGCTCGTACGGGTTCCCCGACGGCCCGTACCTCGGCTTCCCGGCCGCTTACGACGTGCACGGCGACGGTTCCGTGGTCATCGCGCTCGCGGGCGGCCACACCCCCGGCTCGGTGATCGTGTTCGTAACGGTGATCTCAGGACGCCGGTACGCGTTCGTCGGCGACCTGACCTGGCAACTCGACGGCATCAGCCGCGGTGCCGAGCGCCCGTGGCTGATGCGGAGGCTCGCCGACGACGATCCCGCCGTGGTGCGCGAGGGATTGACGCGCACGAGAGCGCTGAGCGGTCCCGTCCACGTCGTCCCGGCGCACGACCTGGCCGCGTACGAGCCGCTGCCGCTCCTGGTGCCCGGCGCGCGCGGCGCCGCGTACGGGAAGACCTCGGGTTGAGGTGTTTTTGAGGTGCCCCGGCGCTTGTTACGATCTTGTTAAGGCGCGAGGCTCGTATCCATGAGGATCGCGGGGGCACCGATCTCGTGGGGTGTGAGCGAGGTTCCGGGCTGGGGCCATCAGCTCGACGCCGCGCGGGTGCTGCGGGAGATGCGCGAGATCGGCCTGACCGCGACCGAGTTCGGGCCGGAGGGGTTCCTGCCCGGGGGCAGGGTGCCGGGCGGGTCGGGGCTGGCGGCGGTGGGCGGGTTCGTGCCGGTCGTGCTGCACGACGGGGTGCCCGATGTGGACCTTGCGCGGTTCGCCGCGGCGGGGGCGGACACGGTGGTGCTGGCCGCGGCGACGGGGTGGGCCGGCTATGACGTGCGGCCGGAGCTCGACGAGAGCGGCTGGCAGCGGACACTGGCCAATCTGGACGCTCTCGACGCGGCGGCGCGGTCGCTCGGCCTGACGGCGGTGCTGCACCCGCACGTGGGCACGATGATCGAGCGGCCGGCCGAGATCCGGCAGGTGCTGGCGGGCTCGACCATCGCGTTGTGCCTGGACACCGGGCATCTGCTGATCGGCGGCACGGATCCGGCCGAGCTGGCCGAGCGGTACGGCGACCGGATCGCGCACGTGCATGCCAAGGATGTGGATGCCGGGCTCGCGGCCGAGGTGCGGGAGGGCAGGCGGACGTTCACCGGCGCGGTCCGGGCGGGGATGTTCCGGCCGGTCGGGGACGGGGACGTCGATTTTGCGCGGGTCGTGGCGGCGCTGCGGCGGCACGCGTACGACGGCTGGTGGGTGCTGGAGCAGGACATCATGCTGGCCGCCGAGCCGGCCGGGCCGGGACCGGCGGCCGACGTGCGGCGCAGCGCCGAGCGGTTGCGGGCCCTGCTACAGGCTTGATCGCAGCTGTACGGCACGACGGCGCAACGCGTCCCGTTCGGGCACGGAGGGTGCGATCGCGGCCGCTTCGTCGTAGAGGGTGGCTGCGCGTGACCGGTCGCCGCTGCGCTCCGTGAGGTCGGCCTCGGCGGCGAGCGCCGGAGCGTAACCGTCGAGGCCCCCGGTGGCACGGAGGTCGGCGAGCAGGGCCAGACCGGCCGCGGGGCCGTGGGCGCGCCCGTGGGCGAGCGCGCGGTTGAGCCGGACCACGGGTGACGGAAGCAGTGCGGCCAACTCGTCGTACAGGGCGGCGATGCGGGCCCAGTCCGTCCGCTCGGCCACGTGGCAGGCGGCGATGTGGGCCTGGATCGCGTACGGGCCGCGGGATCCGGGCAGCAGTGCCAGGGCCTCGTCGATCGCGGGCCGGTCCCAGCGGGAACGATCCTGTTCGGACAGGGTCACCGGGCGGCCGTGCTCGTCGACGCGCGCGTCGCGCCGGGAGTGCTGCAGCAGGAAGAGCGCCAGGAGCGCCCGTACCTCCGGCTCTGTCGGCATCAGGCGGGCCAGCAACCGCGCCAGCCGGATCGCCTCGGTCGCCGGTTCCGCTGTGCCGTCGCGGTCATAGCCCCGGGTGAAGAGCAGGTAGAGCACGCCGAGGACGCCCGGCAGCCGCTCGGTCAGCGCCTCGCCCTCGGGCACCCGGTAGGGGATCCCGGCCTGCGCGATCTTCGTCTTGGCCCGGGTCAGCCGCCGCGTCATCGTGGCCTCGCTCACCAGGAACAAGCGGCCGATCGACGCGGTGGGCAACCCGGCGACCGTACGCAATGTCAGCGCCACCCGCGCCTCCAGCGACAGCGCGGGATGGCAGCACGTGAAGATCAGGCGCAACCGGTCGTCCCGGTCCGGCGGCGGGGGTTCGGCGGGCAGCCGCGCCAGCTCGGCCAGCTTGCGCCGCTCGGTGCCGGCCCGCCGCAGCGCGTCCACGGCACGGTTGCGCGCCACGGTCATCAGCCAGCCGCCCGGATTGCCGGGAATGCCGTCGGCGTCCCAGCGTTCCAGCGCGGTGACCAGCGCTTCCTGGGCGCAGTCCTCGGCGAGCTGCCAGTCGCCGGTGACCCCGATCAGCGTGGCGACGAGCCGGCCGTAGGACTCCCGGCCGGCCGCCGCCACCGCCGCCCGTACGTCGGTCATTCGCCTTCGAACGGGTCGAACGGCCGCAGCTCGATCCGTCCGTGGTAGGCCATCGGGTGCCGGCGCGCCACCTCGATCGCCTCGTCCAGGTCGGCGCACTCGAGGATGTCGTAGCCCACGATCACCTCCTTGGTCTCGGCGAACGGGCCGTCGGAGAGCAGCAGCTCACCCCCGCGCACCCGGACCGTGGTCGCCGATCCGGGCGGCGCCAGCCGCTCCCCGTCGAGCCGGCGGCCTGCCGCGTCGTTCTCCCCCACCCACACCTCGATGTCCGGCACCCGCGACTCGTCCGTCTCGGGCTCGGTGTCGGTGCAGACGAACATCATGTACTTCATCACAGGCTCCCTCTCGTGTGCCGGTTCCGATCCATGACGAACGGGCCGGCCCGTTCCGGACAGCCTGCTCAGCATTCTCCGGGCGGGATGTTGTGCGGGGTGATCACCTGTACGGCCGACGGGGCCGGGCGGATCGGGCCGGGCAGTGCGCCCTGCGCGCGCAGCACCACCTCGCAGGCTCGCCGCACATCCTGCCGCAGGTCGTGGTGGAGCACGGCCGAGAGACGCCGCTCGCGCAGCAGGGACGCGTTCTCCTCGTCGAGATCGTGCGCGACGAAGACGTCGTAGCCGCGGCCCTCACGTTCGAAGGCGTCCACCACGGCGGTGGTGCCGCCGGCACACAGGGAGTAGGCGGCCCGGACGCCGGGGTTCGCTTTCAGCACCTCGCGGACTCCGTTGTGGACCGCTTCCTCCTCGGCGACCACCTCGAGGATCCGGACGCCTGTCCCCCGCGCGCGCAGCTCGGCGCGGAAGCCCATCTCGCGCTCGTCCTCGCCCCGGAACGAGCTGTGGCCACGCACGACGAGCACCTCGCCGGACCGGCTTTTCTCGTCCGGCCGGCTTTTCTCGTCCGGCCGGCTTTTCTCGTCCGGCCGGCTTTTCTCGTCCGGCCAGTCGCCCAGCCATTGCAGCACCAGATAGGCGGCGGTCGCGCCCGCGGCACGGTTGTCGATGCCGATGTACGCCGCGCGGGCGCTCGTGGGCAGGTCGGTCACCAACGCGACGACAGGCACACCCTGCCGCTCCAGCCGCGCCACCGCCGCCACGACCCCGGGCACGTCGGGCACCGTGAGGATCACGCCGTGGGAGCGCGCCCGCCCGGCCCGGTCGAGCAGGGCCACGACCTCGTCGATCCCGTCGGCGGCGTGGAAGCGGCATCGCAGCGTGGCCGGACGCTCCGATTCCACGGCGGCACGGACGGCGGCGGTGAGGCGCGGCGGGGACTGCATGATCACGTCCACCGTGGAGGTTCGCGTGGTGGCCCGCGGCTGGGAGCGCTGCCGGTCCAGGTCGGCGATGGCCTGCTCGACCTCGCGGACGGTGCCGGCGCGGACCCCGCCGCGACGGTGCAGCACCCGGTCGACCGTGGCCGGGCTGAGGCCCGACTGGCCGGCGATCTCGCGGATCTTGTAGGGGTGCTTCACGCGTACACAATGAGGGGTTTTTGAGGTGTTTTCAAGCAGCGTCGCCGACCGGTCCGTGATGCTTTGTCTGCATCTCAGGGATTGGTGGACACTTTCGGCGATCATGCCGGAGCGGCGGTATCATGGTCGAGGCGCCGGAAATCCGGGCCAGCCTCGGGTCGAGAGGCGCTGCGACGGACGGCCGCGGGATCCGCAGGGATTCGCGCTCCGATCCGCCACGCTCGACACGCGGGTAACGACGACAAGGGCGCCTCCGACGAGGGGGTGCCCTCTTTCATGTCCGAGAAGCTCCAGAACATCAATGGCATCGACTTCGCGGTGGCGGACCTGTCGCTCGCGAAGTTCGGCCGTCACCAGATGCGTCTCGCCGAGGTCGAGATGCCCGGCCTGATGAGCGTCCGCGAGGAGTTCCGGGCCGCGCAGCCGCTCAAGGGCGCGCGCATCGCCGGCTCGCTGCACATGACGATCCAGACCGCCGTGCTGATCGAGACGCTCACCGCGCTCGGCGCGCAGGTCCGCTGGGTCTCCTGCAACATCTTCTCGACGCAGGACGAGGCCGCGGCGGCCATCGTCGTCGGCCCCGAGGGCACCGTCGAGGCGCCCACCGGCGTGCCGGTCTTCGCCTGGAAGGGCGAGACGCTCGAGGAGTACTGGTGGTGCACCGAGCAGCTGTTCAAGTTCGCTGACGGCCAGGGCCCCAACATGATCCTGGACGACGGCGGCGACGCCACCCTGCTCGTGCACAAGGGCAAGGAGTTCGAGCTGGCCGGCGCGGTCCCCGCGACGACCGACGAGGACAGCCACGAATACTCGGTGATCCTCGACACCCTGCGCCGCAGCCTGGCGGAGGACAAGGGCCGCTTCACCAAGATCGCCGGTGAGATCAAGGGCGTCACCGAGGAGACCACCACCGGCGTGGCGCGCCTCTACAAGTTCGCCAAGACCGGCGACCTGCTCTTCCCGGCGATCAACGTCAACGACGCGGTCACCAAGAGCAAGTTCGACAACAAGTACGGCATCCGCCACTCGCTGGTCGACGGCCTGAACCGTGCCACCGACGTCATGCTCGGCGGCAAGCTCGCGATCGTCTGCGGCTACGGCGACGTCGGCAAGGGCTCGGCCGAGACCCTGCGCGGCCAGGGCGCCCGGGTCATCGTCACCGAGGTCGACCCGATCTGCGCGCTGCAGGCCGCCATGGACGGCATGCAGGTCGCCCGGATCGAGGACTTCGTCTCCGAGGCGGACATCTTCATCACCACCACCGGCGGCACCGACATCATCACGCCGGAGCACATGGCCGCGATGAAGCACAACGCCATCGTCGCCAACGTCGGCCACTTCGACGACGAGATCGACATGGCCGGCCTCGCCAAGGTCCCGGGCATCGAGAAGGTCGAGGTCAAGCCGCAGGTCCACGAGTGGCGCTTCCCGGACGGCCACGCGGTCATCGTCCTCTCCGAGGGCCGCCTCATGAACCTGGGCAACGCCACCGGCCACCCCAGCTTCGTCATGTCGAACTCGTTCACCAACCAGGTGCTCGCGCAGATCGAGCTGTGGACGAAGCCGGGCGCCTACGAGAACCAGGTCTATGTCCTCCCGAAGCACCTGGACGAGAAGGTCGCGCGCCTGCACCTCGACGCGCTGGGTGTGCGGCTGACCGAGCTCACCAAGAAGCAGGCGGAGTACCTCGGCGTCGCGGTCGAGGGGCCGTTCAAGCCGGACCACTACCGCTACTGAGTCACCCGCACGACCTGTTCGACCTCACGGAGGCCTCGTTCCCGCTCGGGAACGGGGCCTCCGGCCTTTTGCGCCGGAGCGGGGCGGATGAATGAAACCCACATTCGCCGTCGAAGATGTAACTCACTGTTACGCTTCAACGACAAGTCAATGCCGCGTGATCACGGTGACGAGCATGGCCAAGGTGTACGCACAGGCTCCTGCCCGGATGATCCTCAGGCTCTCCCTTCTCGCCCTCGGCATCGCCGCCGGGGTGGCGGTGGTCCTCTGGTCGCCCGTCCTGCTCCTCAGCATGCTCGGAGACGAGCTTCCCTGGGCGGACCTCTCCGATGTCGGCGAGGCCTACGGCGGCGCATCGGCACTGCTGGCGGCGGCTGCGCTGAGTGGCATCGCCGCATCGCTCGTTCTTCAGGCCCGCCAGGCGCGGCAGGAAATGATCAGTGCGGACCGGCAGCGGCACTTCGAGCTCATCAAGCTGGCGCTGGACGATCCCGAACTGTTCGAAGCAGTCGACGGCGTGGGAGTTGCCGAGCCCGACGGCCGCAAGAAGGTCTTCGCGAGCCTCTTCATGGGTTATTGGCTCGCCCTCTGGGAACTGCGCGACCTCCGGGAGGGGGAATTACGCGCCAACCTCTCCCGTATGTTCGGAGCTCCGCTGACGCGGGACTGGTGGGAGGACCGGCATGGCACCTGGATCGAGGTGCGTAACCGCCGCCAGCGCAGATTCGTCGAGATCGCGACGGACGAGTGGCGGAAGGCAGGTGCCCGGGCCGCCGCTCATCCACCGGTTGCCACTTCTCCGAAGGCACCGGCAACGCCTGCGGTGCGCGCGCTGACGACGGCGACCACCATCGCCTTCGCCGGAATCGTGGTCGCCGCGCACCTTGGACTCCGCGCTAGGAACCGCCGCGGGACGGTTCCCGATCGAACTCGCCGTTCTTCACATCACTGAGGAAACTCGTGAACGCGGCAGGCGCCATGGTGATGACCGGGCCCTGGGGGTGCTTCGAGTCCCGCAGGTGCACGGCGTCTCGCGCCGTGGCGACCTCGACACAGTCGCGGTCAAGGGCGGACCGGGTGCTTTTCCGCCAGCGGAGCGGCTCATTGTCTGGACTGGTCATCTAGGGCGGCCTCGCAGCTGTCACGGGACAAGGGTCTCGACCTTAATACCAGAGCCGTCACCGGCCGCCCGCCGAACGCGTTGTGATTAGCCCGAAGGCGTGACCCGGCGGCGGTCAGCGGCGGGCGACGAAGACCGTGCGTTCGGTGCGGACGCTGAGGTCGGTGCGGCCCGGCAGTCCCGCGACCAGCTTGTCCAGGGCGGCGAGGTCGGTCGCCGGCAGCCGGTCCTCGAGGCCGTGGCGCATGCGGGAGAGCGTGACCGTCGCATAGCGCGAAGCCGCCGCCGGCAGGGGCGGGCGGAGGTCGATGTCGAAGTGGCGCGAGGTCACCTCCTTGAAGCCGGCCTGGGAGATGCGGGCGGCCCAGTCCTCGTGCATGTGCATCCCGGCCTCGTCGCGGCGCTTGGCGGTCTCGGCGTGGCCGCGGGCTTCGAGGGGTTCGTCGGGGGTGCCGGTCAGGAAGCGGGGGAAGCCCTGCAGCTCGGCGATCACCAGCAGGCCGCCGGGCTGGAGGGCGGCGTGGGCGGAGGCCAGGGCGCGGGCCGGGTCGGCCATGTGGTGCATGGAGGCGGAGGCCCAGATGACGTCGGCGGGGCCGAGGTCGGGCCAGGGCTGGTCGAGGTCGGCTTCGACGGTGCGGATGCGGTCGGCGAGACCGGCCGTCCCGGCGCGGGCGCGGAGGTGGGTGAGCATCTCCGGGGAGACGTCGACTGCGGTGATCGTGGAGCCGGGCAGCTCGCGGGCGAGGGTGAGGGAGCCCGTGCCGCTGCCGGCGCCGAGGTCGATGATGCGGGGGCTGTCGGCGGCCTCGCGGCCGACCCAGCCGATCAGGTCGCGGTGGTAGTCCTGCAGGACCTCGGCGTCCAGGTCGAGCATTTCGATCAGGTGGTCGTGTGCCATGCCACGACGGTAGCCAAGGATTGCCCCTGCGGCATAGCATCTTGCGTATGAAGCAAGACAAGGATCTGGAGGACTTGGTCCGGCAGCGCATCCGCGGCCTGCGCGTCGCCCGCGGCTGGTCGCTGGACGAGCTGGCCGCCCGCTGCCTGCTCAGCCCCTCCACGCTCAGCCGGATCGAGACCGGGCACCGGCGGATCGCCCTCGACCAGCTGGCCGCGCTCGCCCGGGCCCTGGACACCACGCTCGATCAGCTCGTCGAGTCGGACGCGGATGACGACGTGGTGATCCGGCCCCACACCCACGAGGAGCGCGGGATCACCACCTGGGTGCTCTCGCGCGACGGCCGGCAGACGGTCGCCAAGATGCGGATCACGCGCAAGGTGCCCGAGGATCTGCGGGT